>NZ_DASYBS010000144.1:0-2796 GCF_036500665.1 Cedecea sp. | reverse complement strand
GGCAAAGGCTTGGTGATGGCGCTGGTGCTGACGGGTATACCGAGCGGTTTTGACAACGCGGCGGTCAGCACCAACGTCAAAGATCTGGGTATTCGTCTCACCCGTGACGGCCTGCCTTTTACCTTAGGCTCGCCTGTTCCTGTCAGTGTCGACAAGCCCCCAGTGCTGATGGCAGCACCGGTCAAGCGCGCTGGCGCCAAGTTAAAGGCCGGGGAGTTCGAGGCGACGGCAACGTTGCAGGCGGTGTATCAGTGAACCATAGCGGATATTACGGGCGGCCTGCCTTGTTAATGGCATTAGGGTTCCTGTTAGCCATGCCAGGGGCGCAAGCCGCAGATAACCTGCGTTTTCATGGCGCATTGGTGGCAGAACCCTGCGTGATCCCGGCGGGTGAGGAGCATATTACGCTGGATTTTGGCACGGTGATCGACAAGTTCTTGTATCTGAATAACCGCACGCATGGGCAGGGGTTTACCCTGCATCTGACGCAGTGCGATCTGAGCCTGGCAAAAACGGTGAAGGTCACCTTCAGTGGCATTGAGAATACAGCTTTGCCGGGGTTGTTAGCGTTGTCAGCGGGCAGTCAGGCATCGGGCATTGCCATCGGGATGGAGACACCGGGTGGTAAACGGCTGCCGATGAATAAACCCTGGGGACAACAGGGGTTGGTCAGCGGTGACAATGTGTTAAGGCTGCAAGCTTATGTGCAGGCGGAGCCGGAGGCGCGTAAACGCCAGAGTATTCAGCGTGGGCCTTTTAGTGCGGTGGCGACCTTTAATCTGGAATATGAATAATGAGTCGGCCGGAATGAATGGTTTCTGCCAGTACTTTAATAATGACGAAGAAAAATTATGAAACGTATCTTGGTTTTATTTCTCTGGTTTTATTGCACGGCGTCGTTCGCTGTCTTGAATATCCCCAATGACGAGCCAGGGAGCTCGGCAACAGTGACAGTTGATTCGCCGAAGGTGAGTGTGACACCGAACGGCGGTTCGTTCGCGAATGATTGCAGACCTGCTGCCTGTCTAACAGTATCTTATTTCGGCGGGACAGACATGTCTGGAATGACGACATGGGCTCTTAGGAGTGGATATGGGGAGTGGTTCAATCAGGGTATCAAATCATGTAGTCCTGAAGGGATAGCCGATGCATTAAAGGGGAACGCTATACTTGGAACAGTGTCGCGTTTGAGTCCGGCAACGTCACCCACTAAGGGGTCGTATCGCATTTATGGTACTTGTACTCCTCGTGGGGCGGCCACCTTTTATAATTGGTTCACGCTCGACCAACCTTGGGATGGCATACCGCCGCCTGTGTGTTGGCTCAGCGGGCCCGATATTATCGACTTTGGCGAACTGAAACCTGCCGCCATCTCGGGTAAATCAAAGAAAGCGCGTTACACCATTAGCTGTGATAAAAAAGCCACCGTCAAAGTGACCTTTGCCTTTGCATCGGGAGAGAGTAGCGAGAAGATCGCTGATGATCTGATCCTTGCCCTTAAGGTGGGAACACAAGATGGCGTCAATGGGGAGACGTACACCGTCGAAAAATCGGCAGTACAGGCTGATTTAAGCGTTGATCTAAAAAGTGGCGGCAGCGCGCAGGTAGGCGAATATCAAGCGTCGGCGGTGGTGAAGTTGACAGTGGAATAACCGCCGGATACGACATGATTGCGTTGCCATCGGGATGGATATACCAGTCGGCCGGAATGAATGGTTTCTGCCAGTACTTTAATAATGACGAAGAAAACTTATGAAACGTATCGTTGTTTTATTCCTCTGGTTCTACTGCACGGCTTCCATTGCTGTCTTGAATATCCCTAATGAAGAGCCAGGGAGTTCGGCTACAGTGACTGCTGAATCGCCGAAGGTGAACGTATTTTCTATGTCTATTACGATAAATTGCTTTTTATCTAATTGTATGTATATGCGTTATTTTGCCGGGACTGACATGTCTGGGAAGACGACATGGGTTAAGGTCGATGATCTTAAAACATTGGAGCTCGAGAATTGCAGCGCAGATGTGATAGAAAAAGCATTAAAGGGAGGGAGTACTCTTGGAAAGGTAACCTCCTCGCCTCCGGACAACAGATTTTATATTCCTCCCCAAAAAGGGTCATATAGAATGTATGGGTATTGTAATTCTGGATATACTATTAATAACTTACATGAATGGAATACTGACAACCAACCCTGGGATGGCATACCGCCGCCGGTGTGTTGGCTCAGCGGACCCGATATTATCGACTTTGGCGAACTAAAACCTGCCGCCGTTTCGGGTAAATCCAAGAAAGCGCGTTACACCATTAGCTGTGATAAAAAAGCCACCGTCAAAGTGACCTTTGCCTTTGCATCGGGGAGTAGTAGCGAGAAGATCGCCAATGATCTGACCCTTGGCCTTAAGGTGGGTACAAAAGATGGCGTCAAAGGGGAGACGTACACCGTCGAAAAATCGGCAGTACAGGCTGATTTGAACGCTGATCTAAAAAGTGGTGGCGCCGCGCTGGTAGGCGAATATCAAGCGTCGGCCGTGGTGAAATTGACCGTGGAATAACCGCTGGGTACGGCATGATTACCTTGCCGTAGTAAAAAAGCACGCCTTGCGGCGTGCTTTTTACGTTAACTCAACGGTGCTGATTATTTCGCATCCGGCAAGGCGTAAGCGACAATATAGTCACCCAGCTTGGTGCCGAATGAGCCATGACCGCCTGCGGAAATGACCACGTATTGCTTGCCATTAACCTCATAGGTCATTGGTGTTGCCTGGCCACCGGCTGGCAACCGCGCTTCCCACAGT
>NZ_DASYBS010000143.1:0-3263 GCF_036500665.1 Cedecea sp. | reverse complement strand
CAGCTCCGGGTGACTTCATGAGGTTGCATGCAGTTTACCGGCTGGTCACTGAAATCAACATCACGCAATGCATGATAGGTCGTGTAAGTCTCCTGAATATGGTCACCATGCTCAACCGACTCCAGCTCCTGCAAATGGTAGTTGTTCCATTCGCGCGTGGTAATAATCTCTGAGCCATCAGTATCAAGTGACGTTTCAGTGGAAGAATAAGTGTAATCCGTCAGGCTTCCCAGCATGCAGTCGCTGTCCGGCGACCAGCTCTGCAAATTGCTGCCCCGGCCCAGATAGTTGTAGGGCGAATAGCCAAAAGTTGACACGATATCCGGCTGGCCAACCCCCGGCGTCCTGCGGTGCTCAGTAACACGGGGCAGGGCCGGTCTGTTTCCGGCCAGCTCAGGAAACATCATGCCTTCAGCACGGTCATAAGAAACGCTCTCTTTCAGGCCCGTGGGGCTGGTTACCCCGGTTATTCCCCAGAGCCAGTTATACGACGGGTCAATCCAGTCATATTCCAGCGTCCAGATAAATTCATCATGGTCTTCTTCAAACCTGTCGCTGCGGGCAATGACCTGTTCTACGTAATCGCCGGTAAGCAACAGACTGACATTATAACCTGCAGAAGTTTTGATGCTCACCTCACTGCTGGTGTAGGTGATGCTACAGAGTTCCGTTTTGCTGTCATCGGTCACTCGCCAGAGTCTGGGGGTGCCGCTGCTGGCGTCCCATTCAAGAGTGAGACTGTGACCGGCAGGGGTGTAAAGACGGGTCGGCAGCCAGAGCTCATTTCCTTCTTCAGTCAGCCACTCAACACTGCCGTCCTTGTGCGTAACCTGGTAGGCAATCCCCGTGTAATTCAGACGAAAGCTGTCCATTTTTTGATGGCGAACTTCATCAGTACCGGGAATAAGCCGGTACTGCTCACCCGTGCTCAACGTAAGTGTATTATTCCCCCGGTCAAGCACTGTCAGACCGGTGCTGACGCCTTTTCCCAGGCCCATGTTCGTCTGGCTGAGGGGATTATAATTCAGTGAAAATTTGAACTCAGGTCCACGCAGCTCATTACCTTTCAGCGAAACGAGAGGCATGTTAACCATAAAAAGTCCGGTACGGGGGTCAACACTCCCCTGTACAGCGCTCGTAAAATTAAATGCCTGTGAATGAAAGTCAGTATTGTTCATAGCTCAGCCTTAGCCCAGGAGAAAAATAAAAGCCCCGGAAATCCGGGGCATAAGGTTCAATGAATTTTGGGGCAGAGCTTAACCTGCAAGTTGACCGTTAATACGAACTTTAGGCCAGTCATTATCCTGCAATTGTATTTTAACCCTGCCGGAATTCCCGAACTCATCATAAACAGTTACCCAGGCCGTTTCACCAGACACATTTCCTTCAACCAAACTAAGATTACCCCAACCACTAACACAAAAATTACGAATATCAACTTTAATATAGTTATCAGATATCTCGTCTTTGCCCCGTACGTTAAGACGACCGTCTCTTACACCAACACTGTAATAACATTCTGTTCCACCAAGTGCAGGATTGGTGTGGCCAAGATAATATCTTGAATCAGAATTAACTCCGCAATAATTCTTATCAACAAAAATGGCCGATAAATCATAGCTGCCCCCGCCCACCCCCCTCAAAATCGACGGAAAAGAAGTCCATCTCATAGTTTTTATATCCCCACCACTAGCCCCTTCAATTGACTTCCTTACGAATCGAGACCCTTTTATTTTGTAATTATCAGTATTGGGATAAATTTTCAAAGAAACTGGATTATAAGAAAATGTGCCATTATGTTTATACAGTTGACCATTGGGAAGGCAGATGGCCATGTCGTTAATCGGAAATTCCCAGTCACGCCATGAAGACCATGCCTGTGTAACTTTAACGCTGGTTGCATCTTCATAATTCACGGGTGCCAGCGCTTCGACACCAACCGTGGATGCCTGTTTAAAAGGTCCTGCAGGACGGCTGTCAGCCGGATTACCATTCGGCGTGCTGGTACCATTCATACTGCAGTTAAATTTGCCAATCCCCGGAATATTAACATATGCTGAGATATTATGGAGGGCTGCCATCTTGCTACACGAAATGTACAGCGGATACTGTGTTGTTTCCGAATCCAGGACGTTGAATTCTTCATCAATCCCCTGCATCTCTTTCATCATCGCGCGAAAATCAACCGCCCCAATAAAATCCTGATCATTGTGAGAATCCACGCGCCCTTTAGTACGCCAGAACCAGCCAGACATGCTTTGTTTATCATAACCATAAGCCAGATCATTACCGGAAGAGTATTCACACAGTCCAACATTATCCATCAGGAATTCAGGGGACAAGTTAATAGGCTTATTTGCATTATCGCCTCGCCCTGTAATTTTGATATTAACCAGCACGCCAACGGAGTTATTTTTGTTCCCATAGATATTAGCGCCACGCTGCATGTTATCGGCAAACATGACACTTAACTCCGTAATCTTACCAAAATTCTCTTTCCAGAATGCTTCACTGCGATCATCCGTTGATTTCATTTCAATATTAAGTTTCGGGTCAAACTGTTTTTCATGTTCACAAGTATAATTTTTATCAGACATTTTACGTCCTCATAGATAGTAATGGTTAATGGCGCAAGAATTATTAATAAAGGCCTGCCCTCGTGTCATTTCATTTTAAAACTTATCAACAGCCTCCTTCAGATTAAGTTTTTTCTCAATCATTGATTTTCTTTCGGATAAACTTAAAAACAGGCGAAAAAAACAGTAATACCCCAGACAATGAGCAATACATTGAATATTCAACCAAAGCTGCCCCCCGTGCATTATTGCCGGGAACTGAAAAATTAGGATGATGAATTCATTGTTGCCATCTTGCCTACCTCAGAATTAATTAGCGGTGGGGGTATTACAACACGCCCGTCCCGGGCGCGGCCTCTAATGAGGACTAACAGGCTGGCCAGCTTACCCCGTCGCCAGAGACGACAAAGCCCCACCATTTCTGGCAGGGCTTTGATTTAAGCATTCTGGCGTAGCAACCACGCTTAACAGAATATGCGTTTTTTTACGTACGTAAACTTTTTTATCTGTCAGCCATCAGAATGGCGGGAAACATATTTATCCATTTCAAGCCGGACATCGAGCATCATCAACATACCTTCAATGACGCCTTCGGCCTTTTGCAACTTTTTACCAACATGGCCATCTGAACAGCCATGCTTCCGCGCAAGCGACATGAACGTCATGCCCGTTACGTAATAATCCATC
>NZ_DASYBS010000142.1:0-73615 GCF_036500665.1 Cedecea sp. | reverse complement strand
AGCGTGTTCGGGCGGAAAAAGCGCGTCGGGGAAAAAATCTCCGGGCATCGAAACGCCTCAGCAAAAACAGGTTGTAACTGACTGTCTGCACAGGGAAAAACCGGGTTCGTCGCTGGACTGCGCACCGGATAACGTTGTTGTTGAGAATAATGCGCTGAGTGATGGCTGGAACAATATACTGCCATCAGGGGCTATGGATTACGGCCAGTCGGTACAGTCCTATGTGAAATATGCGCAGGACAATAATCTACCGCCTGAACAGGTACAGGCGGGTCTGGCGCAGATGGTGAAAGGCGATCTGCCGGAAAGTGCGGATATTATTAAAGCCATCCTGAGCAATAATCCCGGTTCAGATACGGTAATGGCCCTGCTGACGGCGGAAGAAGCGAAGGATTACGCGCTGGCGTTACTGACCTCAATCCCGGCAGAAAAAGCGTTATCGCTGGTTGGTAAGGCTACGGGTGTTATCTCGAATAAGATCCTGATCAGTGCAGCGGAGAAAATATCGACGGCCAAGCCTGGGAAACAATTTACTGCGCCAAGAGATCTGAATGAGCAGGTATTGTGGAATCAGGTTAAGGAAAATCCGTCAGGTGGTCACCCATTAAAAGGAATGAATACTGATCCTCGTTTCCCAACCAGTGCAGGGTTCCAGAAAATGGCTACTAATCATACCCTTCCAGATGGAAGTAATATTGAAATACATTATCAATATAATGCTGTCACAAATAAGGCTTATGACGTAAAAATTGTCACACCTAAACGTTCAGATTTACAACCAGGGCCTTCTTTGAAGGAAATGCCATGAAGATAAGAAACCAATTTGCAAGGCAAACAGTAGATATTTATGCCATTTACTGGATTGGGGGAAATACCTATTTTTATGGTCTTCCTAAGGGAAATGGTGGGCTTACTGTTTATAAATTAGAAAACGGTATAGATATAATTGATCCTAATCTGGATGGGGATTTTATTTATTATAAAGAAGGGGTTTTTTATAAACCATTGATAGAGGAAAAGCTTTTGGATGATCTTCTTGAATACGATGAAACAGCCTATAACCGGTTCCTTGAGATCCTGAAAGCAGAGGGTCGGGTAGATCCAGACTTCTATTAACCACTAAAAATCCCGCCCTTATTCGGCGGGATTTTACTTTATATACCAGTCAGTTATCTTCTCACTTCTGCGGCCTGCTGATAACCTCGATCAGCTCCGTCACCTGCCGCTGCTTGCGGGCGGAGAGTTTACAGACCTTGCGCAGCGTCTGCATAATCTCCGGCTCGGGCGGCAGGGCCGGGAGCGGCTCCTGCGTGGTCAGTACCAGGCAGCCCGGCATCACCCGCACCTTAAGCGGCGTCCCGGTCTCAAATCCTGCCTCATCGAGCCAGCCAGTCGCCCTTGAGGTGCAGACTGGGCGTGCGGGAGTAATAGGTGGTCATGTATGTGGTGCGGTTCTCGTGACGGCGGCTGACATAGCCGACCTTGAGGTGCCGCAGTGCTTGGGGTGTGGCGGGTTCTGACTTATGATGTTGCTTAGCCATATCAACTACTCCTAATAGTTGTTGTGGCTAGTCGTGTCACGGTGTTGACGCACCGTGACACGATGCCTATAAACTCTTCTTGTGTGCTACCTCTTCACTGTCCAGCGCTTGGCATCGTGCATATGTAAAATGCTGGCAATCACCGTCTCCACTTGAACTATGGTTTGAACGCGCCATCGATATACCTATCGAAGAGTTGGCCGTAGAAGATCTTTGCCGTGCCATTCGGCAGAATCTATGTGTTGACCAATTAATGCCTGGCGTGTTGGATGTGCTGACTGAAGATCCGCTGGCTGGAGAATATTATGATGGTGAACTTATAGCAGCTTTATCGACGATAAAAAGCAAGGACCTAAAAGATCAGAAACGTATTTTTATCCAAATAAAGCAACTTATAAATCAGTTAGAACCTTCAGATATTAATAATGATTTAAAAAAAGACATATCAAAAATTAATCAAATAATCGTATAACCAACCCCGACCTCTGCATTATGGCGTGCGACACCGTGTGCGGTGGAGGGTGAGGTCACCATCCCTGGTGGTTTCTTCCTTCCCTGTCGTCTGTAAGTAAACCCCAAAGCAGTTGTTGGCCCGGCGCTTCCGCTAATAGCACAAAACCAGCAGTGCCTGCTGATAGCGGAGCCGCCAGTGATCTACAGGGGAGGCCGGAACTAGTCAGGTTCCTCGAAGCATTAGCTACAATACAGATAATTCCGGGCTGATATTGCTTTAGATTATCAGCCTGATGACGCTGATATGCCCGCAATCCTTTGTTACGAGGTCACTATGAAAAAGCGATTTATACTCGCGGCAATTCCTGTCTTACTCACCACCTTTAGCAGCCAGGCTTCTTCGGAGGCCGCCTGGCAGCAGTTGGACAAAGACGTGCAAAAAAGCTGCCTTGCCATTAGCGCGCTGCAGGAGAAAAAGATTGAAGGTAAGCGCACAGATTTTAGCGACGACGTTGGTTACTCGGCGGTGGTGATTTCAGGCAACTATAAGTTTAAAAACAGCAGCCCGGTACCGGGCAAAGAGCTGTGCCTTTATAACCGCAAGAGCAAAAAGGCCAGCCTGGCGCAGATGCAGTAGCGTTTTCCTTGTCTGAAGAATATATCCCTGTAAAGACAATCTCTTTGAGCGACAGGCAGTTATCCCTCAGCCGGGAGGCTGCCGGTTTTCTATACCGCCAAACTGCCATTTCCCCGTCACGTTTCTGCCATAAATCACTCCCATACTGTCTGACTTCTGACCCCGACAGGTTTTCGGACAATGACAAAAAGACCCTGGCTTCCCTGGCTGATTCTCACGCCGTCTTTACTCTTTTTATTGCTATTTACCTGGTTCCCGCTGATCCGCTCGGTGTACGACAGCCTGTTTGATACGCGTATGGCGGGCGACGCTGGCGCTTACGTGGGCATAGGCAATTATGTGCGCCTGTTCGCCGACGCGGTGTTCTGGACGTCGCTAGTGAATAACCTGTTTTATATCGTGCTGACCGTCATTCCGGGCGTTGCCCTGGCGCTGCTGTTGGCGGTCGCGCTGTGGGAAAACCACCGCATTAACCGCTGGCTGCGCACGGCCTTCTTCTTCCCGATGATTATTCCGATGGTCAGCGCGGCGGCGCTGTGGCTGTTCATCTTTATGCCGGGGATGGGCATGCTGGATTACTACCTGGCGAAGCTGTTTGGGCCGATGAACAACAACTGGCTCGGGCGCAGCAACAGTGCGCTGTACGCGCTGGCGCTGATTGGCGTGTGGAAGTTTGCCGGTTATTACATGCTGTTCTTCCTTGCGGGGTTACAAAGCCTGCCTGCCTCGGCGCGAGAAGCAGCGATCGTGGAAGGCGCGACCTCATCGCAGGTGTTCTTTAAGGTCACGCTGCCGCTGCTGCGCCCGACGCTGAGCTTTGTCATTACTACCGCGCTTATCTATTCGATCACGCAAATCGACCACGTGGCGGTAATGACGCGCGGCGGGCCGGATAACGCCACGACCGTGCTGCTGTATTACATCCAGAGTCTCGCCTGGGACACTCATGATTTGGGCAAAGCCTCCGCCGCCACTTTCCTGACGTTGGCCGGCCTGTTTGTCTTCTCGTTCGTTAACCTCAAGCTGCTGGAAAGGGGCGCCCACCATGAGCGTTGAGTTTTCTGGGGCCGTTGTCAACGCGCGTAGCGTCCCGCAACCGCTGTGGTTGCGCCTGCGAAAATCAAAGGGCGTTACGCTCACCGTGCTGATGTGCTGCCTGGCCTTGCTGTGGGTTAGCCCGTTTGTCTGGATGCTTTCTTCAGCCTTTAGCGCCAGTACCTTCGGCGAAGGCATGGCCTCGATATTGCCGCGCTTTCCCCTGACGCTGGATAACTTCCGCGATGCGTGGCAGAGCGCCGACTGGCTCAGTTTGTACGCCAATACGCTGATTTTCAGCTTCGGTACTTTCTTCGTGCAGCTCATCACCATCACCAGCGCCGGATATGTTTTTGCCTGCCATGAATTTCGCGGCAAACAGACGCTGTTTCTGCTGTTCCTGGTGCAGCTGATGATCATGCCGGTGGTGATGATGGTGCCGAACATGATGACGCTTAAAACCCTGGGGCTGCTCAATACGCTGACCGGGGTGATGATGCCGTATTTTACCTCCGCGTTCGGGGTGTTCCTGATGCGTCAGGCGTTCCTCGCCATCCCGAAAGAGCTGGAGGAGGCCGCACTGATGGAAGGCTGCCGCTGGTGGCAGGTGCTTTACCGCGTGCTGCTGCCGATGTGCTGGCCGTCGGTGCTGGCTTTCGCCACCGTGAGCATTACCTACCACTGGAACGAGTACCTGTGGCCGCTGATGATGCTCAATGACCCGGACAAACAGGTGCTGACGGTCGGGCTCGTTTCGTTTGCTATGGGCGCCGAGTCCGGCGGCCAGTGGGGCACCATCAGCGCGGGTACCATTATGGTCTGCCTGCCGCTGATGCTCGCCTTTATCGCCTTCCAGAAGCAGTTTCTGCGAAGTTTTGGTTTTTCAGGCATCAAGTAAGGAGTTGAGTGATGTTATTGGCCCATATTTCCGACACCCATTTCCGCAGTCAGAACCAGAAACTGTATGGCTTTATCGACATCAACGCGGGCAATGCCGACGTGGCCTCGCAGCTGAATGCGCTGCGCGAACGCCCGGACGCGGTCATCGTCAGCGGGGATATCGTCAACTGTGGCCGCCCGGAAGAGTACCAGGTCGCGCGCCAGGTGCTCGGTACCATCAAGTCGCCGCTTTATCTGATCCCCGGCAACCACGACGACAAAGCGCATTTCCTTGAGTATTTGAATCCGCTTTGCCCGCCTCTGGGACACGATCCGGAAAACATTCGCTATGCGGTGGACGATTTCGCAACCCGGCTGCTGTTTATCGACTCCAGCCTGGCCGGGCACTCCAAAGGCTGGTTGACGGACAACACCGTGGCCTGGCTTGAAGCGCAGCTAACGGCGGGCGGCGACAGGCCCACAGCCGTCTTTATGCACCATCCTCCGCTGCCGTTGGGCAACGCACAGATGGACAAAATCGCCTGCGAAAACGGTCATCTGCTGCTGGGTTTGGTGGCGCGTTTCCCGTCGCTGGTGCGCATTTTCTGCGGTCACAACCACTGCCTGACGATGACCCAATATCGCCAGGCGACAATCGCCACCATCCCCGGCACGGTTCACCAGGTGCCGTACCACTTTGAAGACAGCCGCCCGTATTACGACTTGTCGCCGCCGTCCTGCCTGATGCACCGCCAGGTGGGCGACCAGTGGGTGAGCTACCAGCATTCGCTGGCGCACTATGCAGGCCCGTGGCTGTACGACGCCGCGATCGGTTGCCCGACGGATGAGCGTTAATTGCCATGTTAAGACTGAATCAGGTAAGCAAGCAGTTCGAAGGCAAAGCGGCGCTGAACGCGCTGTCGCTCAGCATCGAAGAAGGTGAATTTGTGGTGCTGGTGGGGCCTTCCGGCTGCGGTAAAAGTACGCTGCTGCGGATGCTGGCCGGACTGGAAGAGGTCAGCAGCGGTGAGATTTGGCTCCACGGCGAGAATATTACCTCGATGTCGCCGCGCGAGCGCAACTTCGCGATGATCTTCCAGAACTATGCGCTCTTTCCGCACCTGACCGTGCGCGACAACATCACGTTTGGCATGAAGATCCGCAAAGAAGATAAAGCCAGCTGGCAGCCGCGCCTCGAGCAGGTGGCCACGATGCTGCAACTTGGCGAATTGCTCGACCGTAGACCGGCCAAACTGTCCGGCGGGCAGCGCCAGCGCGTGGCGATGGCGAGAGCCATTGTGCGTAATCCGCGCCTGTTCCTGATGGATGAGCCGCTCTCAAACCTGGATGCTCGCCTGCGTACCGAGGTGCGTGACAACATCATGGCGCTGCACCATCAGCTCAAAACCACCACCATTTACGTCACCCACGATCAGACGGAGGCCATGTCGATGGCGGACCGTATTGTGGTGATGAACGGGGGCGTGGTGCAGCAGGTGGGCAAGCCGGAGTATCTTTATGCCCGGCCAGCTAACCTGTTTGTTGCCGGTTTTATCGGCTCGCCCGCAATGAATTTGGTTTCTCTGCCCTGTGAAAACGGACGCGTTTTGCCCGCTACGTTGAATCTGCCTCTGCCGCCTGCTGCGGAGAAAGCGCAAAGCGTCTGGTTCGGGATTCGCCCGGAGCACCTGACGGACAGGCCAGAGAACGGGCACCTGACGCTTTCGGCGACGGTGCTGCAAAGAGAACTGATGGGCGCAGATTATCTGCTCCATGTCAGCACACCCCTGGGAACGTTACGCTACACCCGTCGCCACCGCGACGAGGTACCAGAAAAAGGCGATACGCTTACCCTCGGTTATTCCACATCGGATATTCACCTTTTCCACACAGACCTTCACCACAACTTACACCAGGAGATTGACCATGTTTAACCCCCTGATGCATAAATGGCGGGCGCTTGCCGTTTGCTGTTCGCTGGCCGTGAGCGGCGCAGCGCTGGCAAAAGAGAAAATTGATTTTATGTTCCCGGCGCCGGTCGACGGCAAGCTGACGATGGAGATGACGCGCGTCATCAAGGCGTTTAACGACTCGCAGCAGGACGTTGAGGTGCGCGGTATTTTTACCGGCAGCTACGACACCACCAAAATTAAAGCCGAATCCGCGCAGAAAGCCGGGCAGCCGCCGGCGCTGGTGATCATGTCGGCCAACTTCACCACCGACCTGGCGCTAAAAGACGAAATCCTGCCGATGGATGAGCTGTTCAAATACGGCACCCGCAAGGCGGGCGATTTCCTGATGAACGATTTCTGGCCGGCCATGCACAAGAATGCGCAGGTGATGGGCGTGACTTACGCGATTCCGTTCCATAACTCCACGCCAATCCTGTACTACAACAAAACGATGTTCGACCAGGCGGGCATCAAGCAGCCGCCGCAGACCTGGGCCGAAATGCTGGCCGATGCGAAGAAGCTGACCGACGCCAGCAAAGGGCAGTGGGGCATTATGCTGCCGTCCACCAACGACGATTACGGCGGCTGGATCTTCTCCTCGCTGGTTCGCGCCAACGGCGGCAACTACTTCAATGAAAACTATCCGGGCGAAGTGTATTACGATTCACCGACCACCATCGGCGCGCTGCGCTTCTGGCAGAACATGGTTTACCGCGACAAAGTGATGCCGTCAGGCGTGCTGAACTCGAAGCAAATCAGCGCCGCATTCTTTAGCGGCAAGCTGGGCATGGCGATGCTGAGCACCGGTGCGCTGGGCTTTATGCGAGAAAACAGCAAAGACTTTGATATGGAAGTGGCGATGATGCCCGCCAAAGAACAGCGCGCGGTGCCTATTGGCGGTGCGAGCCTGGTGAGCTTCAAAGGTATTTCCGATGCGCAGAAAAAAGCGGCTTATCAGTTCCTGACCTATCTGGTTAGCCCGCAGGTTAACGGCGCATGGAGCCGCTTCACCGGCTATTTCTCGCCGCTGAAAGCTTCTTATGACACGCCGGAAATGAAAGAGTACCTGCAGAAAGATCCGCGCGCACAAATCGCGCTGGATCAGCTGAAATACGCCCATCCGTGGTACTCGACCTATGAAACGGTCGCCGTACGCCAGGCGATGGAAAACCAGCTGGCGGCGGTGGTGAATGACCAGAAAGTGACGCCGGAAGCCGCCGCGAAATCCGCGCAGCAAACGGCGGACGGCCTGATGAAGCCTTACGTTGAGAAAACGGCGCTGGCCGACGTGAAGTAAAATCCTCGCGTTTCCCTCCTCACGGGCGGCTTTGCCGCCCGTTTTTCCGTGTTAAAAATCACTTTCTGACTATAACAGTTGTACAAAACAGCGTATTTTTAGCGCTGTGATATAGACAGGGAGCAGCGCATGAAAAAGTACCAGCAGCTGGCACAGCAGATCCTCGATCAGATTGCCCTCGGCGTCTGGCAGCCGGGCGACCGATTACCGTCGCTGCGCGAGCAGGTCGGCCACAGCGGGATGAGCTTTATGACCGTAGGGCACGCCTACCAGATGCTTGAAAGCCAGGGGGCAATCGTTGCCAGGCCGCAGTCTGGCTACTACGTTGCGCCCCGGCCCGTTGCGCGCACCGCGCCGCCTGCGGTGCAGGTGACCCGCGCGGAAACCGTCGATATCAACACCTATATCTTCGATGTACTGCAGGCAAGCACGGATGCCTCCGTGGTGCCGTTTGGTTCCGCGTTCCCGGATCCACGCCTGTTTCCGCTCCAGGCCCTCCACCGTTCAATGGCGGCGGTCAGCAAAACGGCCACCGCCATCAGCGTGATTGAAAGCCTGCCGCCCGGTAACGAAGCGCTGCGCCACGCCATCGCCCAGCGCTATGCCCAGCAGGGGATGCACGTTTCACCCGACGAAATTGTTATCACCGCGGGGGCGCTGGAGGCGCTCAATCTCAGTCTGCAGGCGGTCACCGAGCCGGGCGACTGGGTGATTGTCGAAAACCCTTGTTTCTACGGTGCGCTGCAGGCGCTGGAACGCCTGCGGCTTAAAGCGCTCTCGGTCGCAACAGACCCGGTAAGCGGGATCGATCTCGACGCGCTGGCGCAGGCTCTGGTGGAATACCCGGTTAAAGCCTGCTGGTTAATGACCAACAGCCAGAATCCGCTGGGCGTGACGCTCTCACCGGAGAAAAAAACGCAGCTGGTGAAGCTGTTGCAGGCGCATAACGTCACGCTGATTGAGGACGACGTTTACAGCGAGCTTTATTACGGCCGGGAAAGGCCACTGCCTGCCCGGGCGTATGACGCCCACGACATGACC
The DNA here is from genome assembly GCF_036500665.1 of Cedecea sp. Classification (NCBI taxonomy): domain Bacteria; kingdom Pseudomonadati; phylum Pseudomonadota; class Gammaproteobacteria; order Enterobacterales; family Enterobacteriaceae; genus Cedecea; species Cedecea sp. The sequence continues at coordinate 64,780 of NZ_DASYBS010000142.1, read as the reverse complement.
CTGCATTGCTCCTCGTTTTCAAAATGCCTGGTGGCTGGGTTTCGCATCGGCTGGGTGGCCGCCGGAAAACACGCTCGTCGCATTCAGCAACTGCAGTTGATGAGCACGCTGTCCACCAGTTCGCCGATGCAGCTGGCGCTGGTCGATTTTCTGGCTACCCGCCGCTATGACACGCATTTGCGAAAACTGCGCAGGATGCTGGCCGAGCGAAAACAGCAGGCGTGGCAGACGCTAAGCGAACTCTTCCCGCCGGAGGTGAAAATCCACCGCAGCGAAAGCGGCTATTTCCTGTGGATTGAACTGCCGGCAGGGCTGGATGCCAGCCTGCTTAACGAGCGGGCGCTGGCGCATAAGATAAGCATCGCCCCGGGGAAAATGTTCACTACGGGCAGAGCCTGGGATAACTATTTCCGCTTCAACGCCTCGTGGAGCTGGGGTGAAAGGGAACGTCAGGCAGTAGTGACGTTGTCACGTTTAATCAAGGAATTGATTGAGGAACAACATGTACAAGACTGAAAGATTGCTATTAAGGGCGTGGCGAGATGAGGACTTAGTTCCGTTCGCCGAAATGAATGCCGACCCGGAAGTGATGCGCTATTTCCTGCAGCCCCTGACGGCGGAAGAAAGCCAAAGTTACCTCGAGACATTCCGCCAGCGTATGGCGGAAAACGGCTTCGGTTTCTGGGCGGTAGAAGAACAACAGAGCGGCGAGCTAGCGGGGTTTGTGGGCCTGAATCGGCCTGGCTACTCGCTGCCGTTTTCCCCCTGCGTTGAGATAGGCTGGCGGTTGCGTAAAAAGTTCTGGGGAAAAGGCTATGCTCCGGAAGCCGCGCGAGAAGCGCTGCGTGTTGGTTTTGAAGAGCACGGCCTGGAAAGCATTGTTGCTTTTACCGCGCTGCCAAATTTGCCGTCTCAGCGGGTGATGGAGAAACTGGGCATGCGCCGAAGCGGTGAGTTTGATCACCCACTGGTGGCGGAGGGGCACCCGCTGCGGCGGCATGTCTGGTATCAGATTCACCGGCAGGAGGTTTAAAAGCCGGCGAACCGGCCTGTAGCACGGCTACTCTATCGGCTGGAAGACGTAATGGTCGCCTTTGGCCACGATGTGGCCGACGCCAGGGAACGGGAAGTGCGGGGCAAAAATTAGCTCGCGATCGGCGGCCAGCTTCGCCAGCAGCGCTTTGCGGTTGGCTATTCCTTCCTGGCGGTCGTTATCATAGGCAATCGCCCATTCGGGCTTCGTCAGCGACACAATTGAGCTGTGCGCCGAGTCGCCAATATCTAACAGACGCTGCTTGCCGGAGACAATCTGATAGCCAACGTGCCCCGGCGTATGCCCCGGCAGCGGTACCGAAGTAATCCCCGGCAGCACCTGGTCGCCAGGCTTAAAGGTTTTCACCTGCGGCTGGATGGCCTCCACCAGCGTCTTCATCTTCGGCATCGTTTGCAGCCAGGCCCAGTCAGGCGCGGAAATTTGCACCGTGGCCTGGGTGAAAGCCTGCTTGCCGTCCGCAGTCAGCAGGCCGCCAATATGGTCGCCGTGAACGTGGGTGATCAGCACATCGGTTATCTGTTCTGGCTTATAGCCCGCCTTTGCGAGGCTCTCAATCAGCTGCCCCTGAGCGTTTGGGCCCAGGCCGGTATCCAGCAGGATGGTTTTACTGCCGTCTTTGACCAGCAGCGCATCGACGCTGAGCTTGATTTTATCCGTTGGCGCACCGGCTGCGGACAAGACCTTCGCCACCTCTTTTTCTCCCACGTCTACGCCAAGCACTTTAGCGTCGTTGGTCAGGTAGTTGTCTTTATCGTGAAGCGCCGTGACCTCGAGCTTGCCGAGCGGAAAAGTTTTAAACGCCGCGCCCGCGTTATCCGCCAGCGCGAAGGAAGCGTAGCTGGCCGCAATTAGCACCGAAACGAGCAGTTTTTTGATCATCAATATTCCCTTTATGCATCAGGTTAAGAACCGGAAACCCATTGTTACCACTGAAATGCCACAGCAACAGATTTTAAGTAAAGCATCTACGCTGATTAATGGTTAGCTGATCGGGCGGGTTTACATTTTGCGTTGGGGAAAAGATGAAGAGTAAAACAGTAGGTTACGCAGTGCCGGTGGGCCTGCTTTTGGTGACGCTGAGCGCCAGCGCATGGGCTGAGAATGGCCAGAATACACCGGGGGAAAATTATCCGGTGCTGACAAAGGACTATTTGCTGCAATCCTTTGACGGCAGTGAAAAACCGAACGAGGTGAGGATAACGCCGGCGCTGCATAATCGGTATTTCTACAGCAACTGCAGCGGCTCAAAAAGCTGTGATTCAGCCATTCCGGCGGGGGCGATGATGTTTAACGCGCCGTCCGGGTTTGGTTCGACGCCGCACAGTGAATTTCCTCGCGTCGAGCTAAGAGCCACGCACAATTTTGTTAACGGCAGCGATTTTGACAATGAGCAGCGTGGGTCGGTGTATATCGTCAAAAATCCGTCCACGCGCTCGATTATTTTTGCTCAAATTCACGGCGACAAACCCGGTGGCTCGGAAATGCTGAAGCTACGCTGGGAGGACGGCACGATAGTGGCGGGCGTGAAAGAGAATTACGGCGACGCTGAAAAACGTACCACGCTGCTTTCGGGCGTCGGGCTTAAAGAAAAAATTGACTACAGCATTAAAGCCAAAGGCACTGGGAGCGGCATGAAAGTGACGGTTGAAGCCAGCGCCGGAGGTAAAATGGCCAGCAAAACCTTCAGTTACCCTAAACAGAGCTGGGAAGGGATTCAGCTTTACTTCAAGGCGGGGAACTACAACCAGGACAAAAACAAGGACGGCTCAGGCGCGGTGGTGGCCTACAGTCATCTCGACGTGCGCTATCGGTAAGCGCGTTAAAACCGGCAGCCAGCGGCTGCCGGAAGCGTGACTTTTACTTTTTCACCGCAATCAGCACGGAAGAGGCTTTCACCAGCGCCAGCAGGCGGCTACCGGCCTTAAGCGCCATTTCATCTGCCGCTTCGTTAGTCACGACGGCGGTTAACTCAAAACCTGCATCCGTCTGAATAAGGACGGTGGTGTTCACCGCGCCTTCTGCGACAGCTTTCACCGCGCCGGGGAACTGGTTTCGGGCGGAGAATTGATAGCCGCAGTCTTCGCTTGCCAGCACCACCCAGGGCGCTTTGATCAGGGCAAGCGCTTCTTTGCCGTTGATCAGCCCCAGTGCTTCTTTGCTGCTGCGGGTGACCACGGCGACCAGCTTGCCGCCGCCGTTCAGGGTTAATTCGATTTCGTCGTTGACTGCGCCGGCCGTGACGTTGCTGATGGTACCGATTAATTGATTACGGGCCGAAATGGTCATAAAGCCTCCTGGCGGTTAACTAAGAAAAGGGCTGCCTAAAGCATAGGACCCGCCGCTTTCTTTTCATATTAATTTTCAATAGATACCTCATTTTCTCTCCGTCCTGTTATACCAAAGGAAGTGAAGCAGTTTCACAGGCTTACTGCGTGGTGCATCACAACCTGATGAAAATCTCCAGGCTATGCCGCAGGCGCCGTATCGCCGGAACTATGCTTTTTACTCAGTCCTTTTACGCTAACGCGCCTCTGCAGGCCTCAATATCAGAACGAGAAAGGAGAACGGGATGCAAAGCCAGTTATTGATTAACGGCCAGCTTGTGGATGGCCTCGGAGAAAAACAGCCGGTCTTCAATCCGGCCACGGGCCAGGTGCTGCTGGAGGTGGCTGAAGCCACGGTTGAACAGGTCAACGACGCTGTCCTTGCGGCAGATAAGGCATTTGCTGAATGGGGACAAACGACGCCGAAGGAGCGCGCGGAGCACCTTCTGGCGCTGGCCGATGTTATAGAGCAACACGGTGAAGTCTTTGCGCGCCTTGAATCGCAAAACTGCGGCAAACCTTTCCACTGCGTGCTCAATGATGAAATTCCTGCCGTTGTAGACGTGTTTCGCTTTTTTGCCGGTGCCAGTCGCTGTCTGGGGGGGCTTGCCGCCGGGGAATATTTAAGCGGACATACGTCAATGATCCGCCGCGACCCGGTTGGGGTGGTGGCTTCTATTGCGCCCTGGAACTACCCGCTGATGATGGCCGCCTGGAAGCTGGCTCCGGCGCTGGCCGCCGGGAACTGCGTGGTTATCAAACCTTCCGAAATTACACCGCTGACCGCTTTTAAACTGGCTGAACTGGCAAAAGATATTTTCCCTGCGGGCGTAGTTAACGTGCTGTTTGGTCGGGGGACTACGGTAGGGGATGCGCTGACCGGTCATGAAAAAGTGCGAATGGTCTCGCTGACCGGGTCTATCGCTACCGGGGAGCATATTATTAGCCACACCGCGCCGTCGATTAAGCGCACGCACATGGAGCTTGGCGGTAAAGCACCGGTCATCGTGTTTGACGATGCGGATCTGCAGGCGGTGGTCGAAGGCGTGCGAACGTTCGGTTTCTACAATGCCGGGCAGGATTGCACCGCCGCGTGTCGGATCTATGCCCAAAGCGGCATCTACGACAGGCTGGTTGAGCAGCTTGGCAAAGCGGTTGCCAGCCTCAAATATGGGCCGCCCGAGGACGAAAGCACTGAGCTGGGGCCGCTGAGTTCAAAGGCGCATCTTGAACGTGTGAGTAAAGCCGTGGAGGACGCCAAAGCGCTGGCGCACATTAAGGTGGTGACGGGCGGCAACAAGGTGGCAGGAGGCGGTTATTACTATCAGCCAACGCTGCTGGCCGGGGCGAAGCAGGACGACGCGATCGTGCAAAAAGAGGTGTTTGGCCCGGTTGTCAGCGTCACGCGCTTTGACGATGAGCAGCAGGTGCTTGAGTGGGCAAACGACTCCCGCTACGGTCTGGCATCCTCGGTATGGACGCAGGACGTTGGCCGCGCGCATCGCTTGAGCGCGCGACTGCAGTACGGCTGCACATGGGTCAACACGCACTTTATGCTGGTCAGCGAAATGCCGCACGGCGGCCAGAAGCTTTCCGGCTACGGCAAAGATATGTCGCTGTACGGGCTGGAGGATTACACCGTTATTCGGCACGTAATGATTAAGCACTGACCTGCAGAAACGGGCGACTGGCGTATTCCTCTGTTTTTGCCAGGCTTACAGGGACCTATAAACAGGAGGAAAGACCATGGGTTTATTTGATTTTGTCAAAGACGCAGGTGCGAAACTGTGGGACTCGCTGAAAGGGAACGAAGGCGAACAGGGAAGCAAGCTTGAGGAGCATTTGAAAAACAGCGGCATTCCCGGTGCGGATAAAGTGAACGTTACCGTGGAAAACGGTAAGGCGGTAATAACCGGTGATGGTTTAACGCAGGAGCTGAAAGAGAAGATTCAGGTCGCGGTCGGTAACGTAGCGGGCATCAGCAGCGTTGAAAATAACATCACGGCGACAGACTCTGCGCAGGAGGCGACTTATTACACCGTTAAGTCCGGCGATACGCTAAGCGCGATTTCAAAACACGTTTACGGCGATGCCAACAAATACAACACCATTTTCGAGGCTAATAAGCCAATGCTGACCCACCCGGATAAAATTTATCCCGGCCAGGTGCTGATTATTCCTAAGCTGTAAGTGCCCTGAAAACCCACTTCGGTGGGTTTTATCTGGCAGATAGCGTAAAGTGTCCTGCTAAAATCTCGTTAACCCTCTGCTTAATTAACGCTCCCGGCATCCACGCGTAAACGGCGGACAATCTCTGCCTGCGTTCAAGGAAGATGTATGAAATTAAAAGGTTATTTTTTGCTGGCGATGCCGCTGCTTTTTACTCCTCTCTCGCATGCCGGGACGGAAAGAAACCCGGCCATCGCCAACTTGGCGACGATGTTTGATTTCAACGCGCCGTCCGGAAACGTTAGCGAAATGCATACCGCGATAAAGCACCCTTCAGGCGAAATAAACTATGAAAATAAGCTGGTAGTGGACAGTAGCGGATGAATTGCAAGCCTGGATATAAGGGATTCGGCGCAAAAAAAGGTTCTGCAGCTTCACCGTGAAGGGAACGCGCTGATTGGCACCCAGAACGGTAAACCTTTATCCCTCAAGCTGAATGATAATTGCCGGGTGCAAAAGAGAAAGGATGAGCTTGGCGAGGTGAAATATGCTTATTGGCCGAACGGTTTGCTGAAAGATATCTTTTTCATGCCGGGCGGCCAGCGCATTGCTCATCATGAATACAACGCCAGTGGGCTGCCACAGCAGGTGGATTTCTATCTGAATGGCAAGGTGGCCTCGCAAACCAAAGTCAGCTACGAAGATGCCGAAAAGCGGCCTTTCGACTATAAATTAGTGACCGAGACGATGGGCGTGGCGTTTTTAACGGCCGAAAGCCACTGCCGTTATGACGAAAAATTAACGCCCGTTGCCTGCGACATGACGCTGGTCACCGGGCTGGGAAGCACGCAGCAAACCCAGCGTCAACATGTGACGACGGAAGTCAGCTATTACTGAGTAAAGTAAGTTTCTAAACTTGATCTGCGTCATAAAAAAGAGCATATTTTGCAAAATTTTTTAACAAGTAGTAATGCTTTGTATGACGCTTTATCAACACATGTTGGTTTTTTACGCCGTAATGTCGTTAATCTGCGCCGGGATCACCTGGCTGCTCGCCAAAGACTCCAAACGTATTAAGCTGCTTTGCTCAGTGCTGATTGGTGCCACCTGGCCGATGAGCTTCCCGGTGGCGCTATTGTTCTCGCTATTCTGATCGAGCAGGTTTTCTAGCAGCCCGCCGCGATAAAGTCGCCGTTGGCGCTGATGGGGATAGTGGTGACAAACAGCACCACGGCAAAAAGCACAATTAGCAGGCCACCGGCCACTTTCAGCCCGGTGGTAATCAGGCGTACCCGCGCGGGCGTTTGTGACAGCCAAAGCTTGCCGACGGAATCACGCGTGCGGGTCACCAGCACGGACAGCCCGAGGATCGACAGGGCGGTCCCCAGCGCCATGGTCATAACGGCGGCAATCCCCCAGCTGATGAACCCCAGGGCGTTCGAAAACACCAGAATCATGATGGCACCGCTGCAGGGGCGGGCGCCAATCGCCAGTATCACCCCTAAATGCGTCAGCCAGTTACCGCTCCGGCCGTCATAGCCGACGCCGTGATTATGCCCGCAGCCGCAGTTTTCATTGTGAACAGGATGAATCGCCGCGGTGCTCAACGGCGTGAAGGATTTCATCCGCAGCGGCGTTTGCCGCAGGGCGTTCAGCAAAATAAACATCCCGAAACAGCCAATCAGCACCGCGCTTATTTTCTCCACATACCAGCGGCTTTCGCTGAGATCGCCGCTGGATAAATTCAGCGCGATAGCCAACACAAAGACAAAGACGACGGCGCTCACGCCCTGCATCAGGCTGCCGAGAAAAGGCACTACTCGCCCGGCGAGAGGCGTTTCTTGTTGGGTGCTTAGGTAGGTCGTGACGATAAATTTGCCGTGCCCTGGGCCAATCGCGTGCAGTACGCCATAGAAAAAGCTGCCGACTAAAAGCCAGACGCCGCCGCTGTACTGGTGGTTATTGATTTGCAGTAAATAGAAAACCAGGTAGCGGTGCAGGCTAATCTGCATGCTCAGGCACCACTGGATAAAGGCGCTCCAGTGATGGCTGACGAACACCAGCGCCAGCGCGCTTAACTAATGCCAGCAGGCCTGCCGGCAGGGCCCAGCGGCGGGGGAGAGTCTGAGTCGTCATGGCGGTAATCACTTATGGCTGGCGTGGCTAAAGTATAAATAACTCCCGGGGACATGACCAAATGAATAAGCTATCAGCAATTCATCTTGTGGTGCCTGGGTAGATATTATAGTCTCAAAAATCACGATGTTAGCTCCCGTCTGGAACCCTTATGGCCGATCAACGCCCGCTGTTATCCGTTAACTCACTTTGCATCAGTACGCTGGAAGCAAAACCCCTGGTGCAGAATGCATCATTCAGCGTTGAACGAAGAGAGATCGTGGCGTTGGTGGGCGAGTCTGGTTCCGGAAAAACGCTAACTTCGCTGGCGGTGATGGGCCTGCTTCCGGCGGGCGTTCTGCAAGCGGGCGGTGAGGTTATTTTTAACGGGCAGATCGTGTCAGCCGTCGGTCAACAATATCCCCGAGAGCTTCGTGGGCAGCAAATCGCCACGATTTTTCAGGAGCCGATGAGCAGCATGAATCCGGTGCTAAAGGTGGGCGAGCAGATTGCAGAAGTGCTGGTTCGCCACCAAAAGCTCAGCTGGAAGCAGGCGCACCGCGAGGCGGTCGCGCTGCTGGACAGGGTCGGGATTGTAAACCCCGGGCAGCGGGCAAAACAGTATATTCATCAGCTTTCCGGCGGGATGCGCCAGCGTGTGATGATTGCCAGCGCCATCAGCTGCAAGCCCGCGCTGCTGATAGCCGACGAGCCAACCACCGCGCTGGACGTCACCATTCAGGCACAAATTCTGGCCCTGCTGCAGGAGCTTCAGCAGGAAATGGCGATGGGCATTTTGTTCATCACCCACGATTTAAGCGTGGTTGCCCGCTATGCGGATCGCGCCTGCGTGCTGTATCAGGGCAATATTGTTGAGCAGGGCGACGTGCCGACGCTGCTAACCAACCCGCAGGCGGACTATACCCGCAGGCTGATTGCCGCCTCCCAGCCTGAACCCCAGACCGTTAGGCGTAAAGATGTCACCCGCTCGCCGCTGGTGCAGCTGTCGCAGCTGACCAAAAGCTACCCTCAGGCGCATGCGCTGCCGTTTTTCCCTGCCAGCCGCCAGACGGTGCTTAAACCTACCAGTCTTGAAATTGAGCGGGGCGAAATTGTCGGGCTTATCGGCGAGTCAGGTTCGGGCAAGACAACGCTGGGCAGGGCCGCGATTGGGTTGATTCCGGCGGACAGCGGTACCCTTATTTTCGATGGCCTGGACGTACGCCGCGCCAGCCGCGAGCAGCAATTGGAAATGCGGCGGCGGGCGCAGATCATCTTCCAGGATCCGTACGCCAGCCTGGATCCTAAAATGACGGTCGGCGAGCAGATTGCCGAGCCGTTGCGCGTTCACAAGCTAAGGCCTGCAGGGAAAATCCAACACCGGGTGAATGAATTACTTGAGCTGGTTGGCCTGGATGCCGACGCGGCAGGACGTTTGCCTTCGGCCTTCTCCGGCGGCCAGCGCCAGCGTATTGCAATCGCCCGTGCGCTGGCGCTGGAGCCTGAACTGCTGGTGGCCGACGAGGCCGTTTCGGCACTCGATCTTTCCGTAAGAGGACAGATCCTTGCGCTGCTCGCCGATCTGCGCGACCGCCTGGGCCTAACCGTCCTGTTTATCAGCCACGACCTTGGCGCCGTCCGACAGGCGTGCGATCGGGTTGTGGTGCTGTATCGCGGTGAAATAGTGGAAACCGGAGCAACGAAGCAGGTGCTAGACCGGCCGCAGCATGAATACACGAAGCAGCTGATTGCCGCCGCCCCGGATATTCAGCAGGCTCTACGGCTGCGTAAGGCGGGGTGATTCCTTCCCGCTAAGCAGCGGTAATTCCGGATGGCTCGCCCATTCGTGCCAGGAGCCGACGTAAACGGCCACATCCTGGTAGCCAGCAAGTTTCAATGCCACGAGAACCGTCGCGGCGCGAGCGCCACGGTGGCACCAGGCTATCACTCTTTTTGACGGCGTAAATCCGGCTTCGGCCGCAAGGCTCGCCAGCGCTTCGGCGGATTTAAATCGGCCATTGTCGACGACATCTTCCCAATAAAGGAGTTTTGAGCCTGGAATCCGTCCGGCTCGGGCGCAGCACTCGTGCACGAAACTTCCGTCATATTCTGTTGGCCTGCGGGCATCAAGCAGCTGTGTTGAGGCAGGATCGGCGTCGATCGTTTCGCTGCGGGTAGCGGCCAGCTGCGGCATGGCCGGCTGGCAGATTGGTGCTCCAACGGCAGAGACAACCGCCTGTGCGCCGTGGCCCGGCGTTAGTTTCCCGCCTGCAGCGGCCCAGGCATCCACGCCGCCGTCTAAAATCAGCCCGTCAGTCCCGAGGGCGAACCATAAGAACCACAGCCCACGCGGGGAACGCATCCCCACGCTTTGCTCGAAGAATACCGGCGTGGCTCCGCTGGTCACGCTGAGCTGCTGCCAGGCATGAACAAAGGCCCCGGCCATTGCGGCGTAGCCTTCCGGCGTGGAGTCGGGAACAAAGTAGTCGTAGACGTTAAGGCTGAACGCGCCGGGTAACGAAGCGATTTGCCACTGTTCCCGTTCACGCACGTCGAGTAACGCAAATTGCTCCCCGCCAGCCAGGCGCCTTTGCAATTCACTGGCGCTAATCAGCATCGGCAGCCTCCCAGCCAAAAGGCAGATTGTTGCCTTTGCCCTGAGCTATGGCAGCCTGCAGAACGCGAGCGGCGAGAGCGATATCAAACACGTTAAGACCGAAGGAGGAGAAATAAACCCTGTCCGTTTCCGCAGGACGCCAGCCATCGACCAGCAAATTCGTTAAATCTGCCGCCACGTTTTTCTCATCAAAAAGCCCGGCACGGTACATTTGAAACAGGCTTTTTGCGCTGGTGAGCTTGAAGTCGCCCCAACGGTCTACCACCACCTTGTCGGCGGCGGCAATCGTTTCAAAGGCCACTTCGTGGTAGCCAATTTGCAGCACCAGCGTCCCCGCACGCCAGATACCGGGCCGTAAAAACGGCTCGCTGGCGCTGGTGCAGGTTATCAGCGCGTCCCAGTGCTGACGCAGCGCATCGCTCAGCGTTTCAAACTGCGTGACGGGCCAGGGCAGGTCGCCCGAATGGCTGAGCATGTTGGCGAGCGGCTCCGGCGTTTTATTCCAGCAGTAGACCATGTCCAGATCGGGAAAATGTACGGCGAGCATATCGAGATGGGCACGAGCCTGAACGCCTGCGCCAAGCAATAAAACGCGCGAAGGGCGGCGAGGAGTCGCCAGTTTCAGGGCAAGGGCAGACACCGCCGCCGTGCGGGTTGCGGTCAGGCTGCCGCTTTCCACCAGGCCAATTGGTAAGCCGTTATCCGCGCGGTTGAGCAACGTAGCCGCCATAGCCTGCGGATAGCCGTCAGCGGCGCGAGGACGGTGCGCCGTCCATTTCACGCCTGTGGCATTGAACCGTCCGCCAACCCTTGCCGGGAGGGCGTAAACCTTGCCCAGCGGCGTGTCGAGGTCGACATGGCTTTCTGCAGGCATCACCGCATCGCCGCTTCTTAGCAGCCGCACGGTGTCTTCAACGTCCTGCAACGCCTTAATGGGGTCATTGCCGCCGAGTTCGGCAACCTGCTGACGGTTCACTATCTGCATGATCAGTGCTCCAGGAGTTTTTGAGCGAACGGATAGAGCGCCGGGGATCCTCCGCAGTGCATGAAAATAACGGCGCTTTCGGCAGGAATGCGGCCTTGTTCTGCCAGCGTGATTAAGCCGTGCATTGCCTTACCCGTGTAAACCGGATCCAGCAGCACGCCTTCCTGCTGAGCAACCTGATAAATCGCCTCAATGCCGCCGTCTGAAGGCACACCGTAGGCGCTGCCGACGAAGCCATCTTCGATCCAGATATCCTGCGGCCGCCAGCTTTGATCCCAGTCCAGCAGGCGGGCGCAGTCATCGGCCATGGCCGAAATACGGGTCTGGAACCAGTCCGCTTTAGCGCTGACGCTGATGCCGATAATTTGTGTTTTGGGCCAGTAGCGTCGCGCGCCAACGTACAGCCCGGCGAGGGTTCCGCCGGAGCCTGTTGGGGCCACGATAATATCCGGGGCGGATTCACCCGCGGCGCGAAGCTGGGCATCCATTTCCTCAACCGCGCGAACGTAGCCCAGCGCGCCCAGGGCCGTGGCGCCGCCCAGTGGAATGATCATCGGCTTTTCACCACGCGCCGCTGCTGCGTCAGCATGAGCCTGCATCGCGCCTTCAATCTGGGTGAAATAACCTTCCGGGTCGAGGAACTGCAGCTCGGCGCCAAACAGCTTATCCAGCAGGAGATTACCCTGGTAAGTTTGCGGCTCGTCACCGCGCAGAACCAGCACCGGCTTCATGCCAAACTTACGCGCCGCGGCAGCGACCATGCGGGCATGGTTAGACTGGTGGCCGCCGGTGGTTATCACCACTTTTACGCCTTCGCGGCAGGCTTCGGCCATCAGGTACTCCAGCTTACGGACTTTATTTCCACCGCCGCCAAAGCCGCTGTAATCGTCACGCTTAATCTTTAAATTCACGCCCAGCGTCTCGCTAAGGCGCGGTAAAGCCTCCAGCGGCGTGGGGAAGAATCCTAGCGTAACACGTTCAAAATCATTCACATTTTTCATGCATTATCCTGTCTGGTTCCCGAGTGCTGGCCATTATTTAAAAGGCGAGTAGCCAGTCATTAAGCGACTGTTGGTAGCGTTGTAAGCCTCTGAGCGTGACGAATTCATTCACGCCGTGGGCGTTACCGCCGTAGCCCAGACCGCCTATCAAAAAGGCAGGGGCAACGGCGGCGAAGGCGTAGGCTGGCGCGCAGCCGGGCGCCCACGGCCAGATTTGCGGCCTGGCCTGCTGCTGCTGATAGCTTGCCATCAGTTCCAGCACGCCCGCGTCATCAATGCTGAAGCGGTAGCCCGGATAGCTGTCCCCTGGCTCCAGCACTGCCCCAGCCAGCGACGGGCTGGCGAGCTGTTCCTTCATGCGCTGCATCAGGCGTTCGCCATCAACGATGGGCGGCGTTCTTAGCACTACATCGGCGAAGGCTTCAGGAGGTATGACGCCCTGAGCACCGTGCGGCAGGCTGGCTATCTCTGAAATATTGAGCACCGCGCTGCCCAGCAGGTAAGCCAGGCTGCTGTAGCCGTCACCGCTGATGGAGAACTTCTCGCTGCGCCGGAAAGTCAGTTCGTCGGCCAGGTTAAAATCGAGCGCAAGGTCGTCGAGAATCGAACTGGCTTCTTCATCCAGCTCGCCCGTTTCGAGTACGCCATTAGCGTGAGGGGGCGCAAGGGTGCTTAACGCCTGCACCAGCCGCCAGACGGGGTTATCGATCCACGCCGCGTTGCTGGCGTGAATAGCCGCTTTAGGGCCGCCCCAGCTGCCGCCTTTTACCACCAGACGGCCACCGCTGCGGCCGGTGAAGCCAAGGTAAATTCGCGGGGCACCGCCGCCGTATTCGCACAGAGAAGGGAAAAGAACTGCTTCGGCGGGAGCTACCGGACAAGGCTGGCGGGCAAGGTAGCGCCGCAGGTTGCCGCTGCCAATCTCCTCTTCGCCTTCCAGCAGAATCTCAATGTTGGTATGCAGCCGCCCGGAGTGATAGAGGTCGCGCACTACCATCAGCATGCCTGCCAGTGGGCCTTTGTTGTTCTCTGCGCCGCGGGAGATAAATACGTCGCCTTTATCCGACCAGTGTTTAATGCCGCCGACAAACGGATCGACCTCCCAGCCTTCTTCGTCGGCGGGCATCACGTCGTACATGTTGTACAGCACGAGGGTACGCGGCGAACCGATGTCAATGCGCACGTGAACCAGCGGCGGCGCACCATCCTGAAGCTGTTGGCCCACCGGATACAGCACTTCGGCGTCGGTTTCTTCAATCAGCCACCGCTCAAGCCATAGCGCGAGGTCACGCTGCTGGTCGATATAGCCCGCCACGCTGCGGAAGGGTGTGAGCTGGTGCAGGAGGTCCAGGGTTGCATCAAGAGATTTCATAACCGGATCCTCGGGTTCAGCACCACGTAAAGCAAATCAATCACTAAATTCACCACCACGAACACCAGCGCGGCCAGCAGGACAATCGCCTGCACCAGCGGGAAGTCGCGGTTCTGAATCGCCTGTACCGCAAGGCGGCCAATGCCGGGCCAGGCGAAGATAATCTCGGTCACCAGCGCGCCGCCCAGCAGGGAAGCGAAATACATTCCCTGAACGGTCACTACCGGGATCAGCGCGTTGCGCAGGCCATGACGAATGAGAATGCGCCACGCGCTGAGCCCTTTAGCCTGGGCCGTGCGGATGTAATCCTGCGCCAGAACGTCTATCAGGCTGGCGCGAACCAGGCGGGCGATGGCGCTCATGTAATAGGCGCCCAGGCTAATGGCCGGCATAATCAGGTGGCTGAAGGAGCCGTAGCCGCTGGAGGGCAGCCAGCGCAAATGCAGGCTGAACCAGATAATCATCAGCAGGCCGAGCCAGAACACCGGCACAGCCTGGCCGCTAAAGGCGAACAGGCGAGCAAGTAAATCCCAGAAGCTGTTACGCCAGACGGCGCTGATAAGGCCAAGAAGCAGACCGATCGCGGTACTCCACAGCAGGGCGGAAACGGCCAGCAGAAGCGTCGCGGGTACGCGCTGGGCGATAAGCTCTGTCACCGGCTGCTCATAGCGGAGCGACAGGCCAAGATCGCCATGCAGCAGGCCGGTAAGGTAATGGCCGTACTGCCAGAGCAGCGGGCGGTCAAAGCCCATCGCATGGCGGAAGTTATCAATTTCCTGCTGGGAAGAACCGGGCGGCATCATCACCGCAGCCGGGTCGCCGGTCAGGTGCAAGCTATAAAAGATAAGCAGCGAGACGCCAAACATCACCAGTAAGGCCTGCGCGAAGCGAGAGAGAATGTAGCGCAGCATCAGTCAAGCCTCGTGTGGGTTTTACGCAGCAGGCTATCGCCGAGCAGGTTGCAGCCGACAACGAGGGCCGCAATAATCAGCCCCGGCCACAGGACAAGCCATTCCGCCAGCAGCATGTAGGAGCGCCCTTCGCCAATCAGGTTGCCGAGGGTGGGCGTAGGCGGCTGGATCCCCATACCAAGGAAACCGATAGAGGCTTCGAGAACGATAAGCCTTGGGATATCCAGCGTCAGCAGCACGACCAGCGGCGTAGCGAGGTTAGGGAGAATGTGGCGCAGCAGTATACGCGGCGTGGAAAAACCCATGGCGCGCACCGCTTCAATGTATTCCAGCTCGCGCAGTTCAAGCGTTTTGGCGCGCGCCACGCGGGCGTAAATCGCCCAGCTGGTCACGCCCATGATCAGGATAATGTTTTCCAGCGAGGTGCCAAACAGCGCCATCACCAGCAAAATCAGCAAAATAAACGGCACCGCCAGCTGAATATCCATCAGGCGCATGATGACGGCATCCAGCCAGCCGCCAATATAGCCCGCCAGCATCCCCAGCAGCGTGCCGATAACGGCGGCAATTGCCGCCGCCAGTAACACCACCGTCAGGGAAAGGCGGGTACCCGCCAGGATCCTTGACAGCAAATCGCGCCCGAGCTGATCGGTACCAAGCCAGTGCATGCCGCCCGCCGTTTCGCTGCCCGGCGGCAGGAAGGTATCCGCCAGGTTATTGGTTAACGGGTCAGGCAACGGCAGCCACGGGGCTACCAGCGCCAGCAGGATCACCGTGCCTAGCAATAAGCCCCCCAGCACGCCGTCACCTGAAATCAGGCGACGAGGGCGGCGGGTCAGGGCGCGTCCGGGGAAAATCATTTCAGCCTCAGATCATACAGCGGGATACGCGCGTCGGCACGGCCGGTAAAGGTCAGGTTATCGCTATTGGCGTACAGAGAATCCTCGCGGTACAGCGGGATAAGCGGCTGTTCTTTGGCGACCACTTTCTGAATATCCTGCAGGATAATTTCACGCTTTTTCGCATCAACCGTGGAGCGGCTGGCGTTCAGCAGCTTATCCAGCTCAGGATTGCTGACCGTGGAGTACGGTTCGCCGGAGTGCAGGATAGGGTACAGCGCGGCATCGGCGTCCAGCGTTTGGGTTGAGCCCCACGCCAGCATGTACATTTCCGCCTGTTTGCCGGAGGCCACCTGTTGGGTATAAACCGACCACTCAGGGACCTCAAGCTGTGCTTTCACGCCGATAGCCGCTAAATCCTGAACAATCGCCTGAGCCACTTCGGCGCTGGCGATATAACGACGCGGTGCCTGGAATTTCAGGGTAAAACCGTCCGGATAACCGGCTTCCTTAAGCAACGCTTTAGCTTTGGCAACATCCTGCTCAGGCGCTGGAATATTGAGGTAGCCAAAGTCCTTCGCTCCGGCCATGGTGCCGGTTGGGGTACCAAAACCGTGCAGCAGCTGGCGGGTATAGGCTTGACGATTCAGCGCCAGCGACAATGCCTGGCGAACACGAGCATCACTTAAAGGTTTCTCACCATTTTTGAGACCAAGATAAATGGTCAGACCACCACCTTTGACTTGCTCAAGGTGAATACCTGGCTTATTTTTTAGTGTTGTAACCAGGTCGGCCGGAACGCTGTCAACCAGCTGCACTTCCCCTGTTAACAGGGAAGTAATGCGGGCGGTAGCTTCCGGGATTGGGCGCCATGTCACCTGCTCAATTGTTGGTTTTCCACGCCAATAGTGTGGATTAGCCTGCATAACTACACGTTCATCTGGTATAAATTCTTTTAATGTATATGCTCCACTACCGATAGGTTTTCGTGCAAATTCCGCAGCACCGACTTTACTTACATAAGCAGGCGGTACGATATAGGTTGGATAGCGGCTCATGCGCGTCGGCAGAAGCGGGTCCGGGCCGTCGGTATGAATGCGAACCTGGTCGTCCCCCGTGACTTCTACAGATTTGATGGTGCGGATGTATGAAATGGTGGGGGCGTGGTTGGCGGGGTCAAGAATGCGGTCGATAGAGAATTTAACCGCCGCGGCGTTGACCGGTTCACCGTTAGTGAAGGTGACGCCAGGCCGTAGGTCAAATTGCCACGTGGTGTCATCCAGTGCTTTCCATGAGGTGGCAAGGCCGGGCTGGAGCTGCATGTTTTTATCACGCAGGACCAGAGTATCAAAAATATTGTCCACCAGCGTGGCGGCTTCTTTAAGGAAACCCGGATCCATCGCGGTGGCAGAAGCGGGTTGAGCTATGACTAATTCACTTGCGTAGCTAAAGGGGGTTACCAGGCTAATTAATACAGCCAGAGTTGCGAGTTTACGGCCGGATGCTTTCATTGTAGTCAATCCCTATACGTTACCGTCTAAATTATTGACGGATATCGAATGTTTCGTCAGGTTAATTCGCATGGTGGTATAAATTTGTGGTAAGAGTACATGATATATCCTATATACTCCATTGATGACAAGCCAGTTATTAAACTGCAAATACAAAGTAGTTATTTTGCTATAGGAAATAAACATGCTTGACTTAGAAAAAGCGCAAAGAATGAGTTTAACCATGCAAGTTGAGGCAAGGTTAAAGAGTGCGTTGATCGTGGGAACCTTAAAACCCGGTGCCAGATTAGTCACTAAAGAGATAGCGGAGCAGCTTGGCACCAGTATTACGCCGGTTCGGGAAGCGCTGCTGCGACTGGTCTCTTCCGGGGCGCTTGATGCCACGCCAGCACAGGCTTTTTTGGTGCCTGAAATTTCTCTGGGGCGTTATCATGAAATTACGACCATCCGTAAGAATCTGGAGGGTATGGCGGTAGAGCAGGCGGCGCGGTACATGGACAAAACCCGGCTGGCCCGCTTGCAGCAGCTTTGTGATGCGTTTCTTGAAGCGAAACATATCAGCGTCGAAGCCGCCTTGCAGGCTAACCGGGAGTTCCGCTTCCAGCTATTTGAGTATGCGGATATGCCAACGCTCACCGTGTTAATTGAGCAGCTGTGGGTACGTATTGGCCCTTGCTTCAATTATCTCTATCCACAGTCGGAAGAAATGAGTCAGGGTCATCATAACTACGATGATTTGCTGGAAGCCTTAGCTGACAAAGACGAAAAACGTAGCGTGAAGGCAATTCATAAAGCGATTGATGACGGTGCAGATATTTTGCGTCGCCAATACTTTGGCTAAATAACAAACAGCCTTAATTTATTTACGCACAGCAAATAAATGGCCTTTTGTGTTGCTCTGGATGTTTCCAGGTTTTGCATACATAAGGCCATTATTTATATACTCTTCATACTTCAAGCCGCAGGTGCGTTGACTGCACCCGCTCACCTCAGTCACATAGTTAGCTATGTGACTGAGGATTCCCGGTCTTGCCGCCTTCCTGCAAGTCGAATTATCTAGAGTATATTAATGGCAATATTTATCGCCGTATTTTAGTAAATAATTAGCTAACTCAGCGCCTGCGCCAGATCGGCCTGCAAATCTCCGGCATCTTCAATCCCGACCGACAGGCGAATCAGCTGCGGCACAATGCCGTTGCTCAGCCGCTGTTCGAGTGGAATAGAGGCATGAGTCATGCTGAAAGGCTGGCTGACCAGACTTTCTACACCGCCAAGGCTTTCCGCAAGGGTAAACAACTTCAGTTTGCGGATCACTTCCTCGGCACGCTTTTCATCGCCGCGAACCACAATCGAAATCATGCCGCCGGGCTGAGACATTTGCTGGCGAGCAAGGGGATATTGCGGGTGCGTTTCCAGCCACGGAAAATAGACTTTCTCAACTTCAGGATGCGCCTGCAGCCACTGTGCCAGCTGTAGGGCGTTGCTGCTGTGGCGTTCCATACGCAGCGCCAGGGTGCGGATCCCGCGCAGGGTCAGGAAGCTGCTGAACGGGTCAAGCACGCCGCCGACCGCGTTTTGTAAATAGCCCAGCTGCTGCGCCAGCTCCGCATTTGCGCCAACCACCGCCAGACCGGCAACGACATCAGAGTGGCCGTTCAGGTATTTGGTTGCCGAGTGCACCACGATGTCGAACCCGGATTCCAGCGGGCGCTGGAGCGCGGGAGAGGCGAAAGTGTTGTCGGCCACGCTTATCAGGCGGTGGCGTTTGGCGATGTCGGCTATCGCCGCAAGATCGGCAAGCTTAAGCAGCGGGTTGGTCGGCGTTTCTACCCAAATCATCCGGGTTTCAGGGCGGATAGCCGCCTGCAGACCGTCGAGATCGTCTGGCTTAACCCAGCTAACCTGCAGGGCGGCGCTGCGTTTGCGCACGTTTTCAATCAGCCGCTAGGTGCCACCGTACACATCGTCAACGGCAATAATATGGCTGCCGCTGTCGAGCAGTTCGAGCACGGTTGAGATCGCCGCCAGGCCGGAAGAAAACGCGTAACCGCGCTGGCCGCCTTCAAGTTCGGCAATCGCCGTTTCCAGCGCCTGCCGGGTTGGGTTGCCGCTGCGAGAGTATTCGAAGCCGGTATGTTGGCCCGGAGCGGGCTGAGCAAACGTGGAGGTGGCGTAGATCGGCGGCATTACTGCACCGTGCGCATCATCAAAAGTGCCGCTGTGTACGCTTTGGGTGGCAAACTTATTCATGAATTTTCCTTAATAGTTACGCCAGGTTTTGCTGGCTGAGCCATTGATCGTTAAACATTTTCGATAAATATTTGTTACCGCTGTCGCAGGCGAAAGTCACCACGCGTTTTGGCGTGCTTTGGGCCTGGCAGTAACGCAGGGCGGCGGAAAGCAGGGTGCCGGTAGAGGAGCCAGCAAGTATGCCTTCGTGGGTTAAGAGTGCGCGGGCGGTGGCAAAGGCTTCCCGATCGCTGATGCGGTACGCATGTTGTACGCGCTCGAAGTTGGCAAGCGTCGGCACAAAGTCTTCGCCGATGCCTTCCACCAGCCAACTGCCCACTTCACCGTAATGCCCGTGTTCAACCACGTCGGCGAGAATCGATCCGCAGGGATCGGCCAGGACAAATTCGGTATGCGGCGAATGCGGATGGAAGAATTGCTGCAGGCCGCCCAGCGTGCCGCCAGAACCCACGCCGACAACGATGGCGTCGATGTGCCCCCCGGTTTGCTCCCAAAGCTCAACGGCGGTTCCGGTAGCGTGCGCCAGCGGATTCGCCAGGTTTGAAAATTGATCGATATAGAAACTGCCCGGAATGTCCGCCGCCAGCCGCAGGGCGTAATCCTGGTAATACTCTGGGTGGCCTTTGGTGACGTCGGAGCGGGTGAGGCGCACGTCCACGCCCAGCGCTCGCAGATGGAAAATCTTTTCCTGACTCATTTTGTCCGGCACCACCAGGATAAGCGGGTAGCCTTTTTGGGTCGCTATCAGCGCTAACCCAAGCCCGGTGTTGCCAGCCGTCGCTTCAATAATCGTGCCGCCAGGTTTCAGCTTGCCGCTGCGCTCGGCCTGCTCAATCATCGACAGGGCTACGCGGTCTTTAATCGAGCCGCCGGGGTTTTGGTTTTCCAGCTTGAGCAAAAGCTCACAGCAGCCGGTATCAAGGTGGTTGAGCCGCAGAAGCGGGGTGTGGCCTATCAGGTCCAGTACGGAATCGGCGATCATCGTTCTCTCACAACATGAAAAGTGTTCATGTATGGGATGATAGGGTGGCAAATTGCCGCATCTAAAGAACATAAACCCGTTGTTTAGAACTGAAAGTAATATAATGTGCTGTTTTGGCGGTAGGGAAGGAAAGCCGTTCGGATGTCCGGAGTGGGGGATGGCTAAATTACGCCGTGTTTGGCTGTGTTTGCCGATTTTTTATACGAAAAAGCCAGCGACTTATGCGCTGGCTGGCTTTGAATCTGCAAAATTGTACTAAGCGAGAGGCTAGCTGCTGCGGCGGTCGCGGATCCAGTCCTGCACCTCAATAACAAACTCATCCGGTGCCTTACGGTACATGCGGCGAGCCAGATCCAGCACGGTATGCTGGGCCAGCGCCTCTTCCATACGCTGCTGGGCGATATTCATTACGGCACGCACGCCGCAAATCCCTTCGCATGCCCACTCGGGCGGCACTTCGTCAAAAACGGCCAGCCGCTGGCGGATCTCTTTACAGTCGAAAATACTTTTCTCACCGTCGATGGCTTCCACAATGTCCAGCACGCTGATTTGGTCAGGCGGGCGAGAAAGGCTAAAGCCGCCGCCTTTGCCTTCGCTGCTGACGACGAGCCCCGCTCTGGAAAGCTTGGTGAAAATTTTACCGAGATAGTCGTAGGGCACGCCCTGCAGCTCGGCGATTTCACGCACGTTCATTTCGCGGCCTTCGCCTTTACCATCCACCATGCATATCAGGCTGTGGATGCCGTACTCCACGCCTGAGCTGTAAAACGCCATACTGCCTCCGACTCATTTAATCCAGGTAATGTAGGGATTTTATCCGCGCTATGCAATCTATAACCCCGAAAGTAGGGGAATGAAAATAAACTCCGAAAGATCTTGTCGCAGTTAACTGCGACAAGTATAGTCGCAGTCTTTGGCCGCTGAGGGCCTTTATTGGAGTACAACCATGCAACAGAAGATCCTTATCCTGGGCGCTGGCTTTGCCGGTATGTGGGCGGCACTGAGTGCGGCAAGACTGGCCACGATGTACGATCGCGAAGACATAGAGATTACCGTGCTGGCTCCCCAGCCGGAGCTGCGCGTTCGCCCGCGCTTCTACGAAACCGAGGTGGCTTTGCTGGTCGCTCCGCTTCAGCCGCTGTTCGACGTTACCGGCGTGACCTTCGTTAAAGGTGAAGCACAGCGCATCGACAGCGTAAATCAGTGTGTCTGGTACCGGGACGAGCAGGGCAACAGCACGCCCCGCCAGTACGATCGTCTGGTTCTGGCAACGGGGAGCAACCTGAAGCGTGACCTGATTAAAGGTGCGGCAGAGCATGCTTTCGACCTCGACCAGCTTGAGAGCGCATTGCGCCTGGAACAGCATATATCTGCCTTAGCGCTGCAGCCGGAAAGCGAAGCCCGCAACACGGTCATCGTCTGCGGCGGCGGGTTTACCGGCATTGAGATGGCAACCGAACTGCCGGGCAGATTACGTGCGGTACTGGGGGAAGAAACAAAAGCCCGCGTTATTGTGGTGGAACGAGGCGATAAAATCGGTGGGCGCTACAGCAGCGAGCTGCGCGACGTGATTGCCGCTGCCAGCGAAGAACTCGGCGTAGAGTGGCGGCTGAATACTGACGTCCGTGAAGTCGATGCGAACGGCATTGTGCTCGCCGATGGCGAACGCATTGACTCCAGCACGGTGATTCTCACCGCAGGCGTGCAGGCCAGTCCGTTAACGGCGCAGATTAATGCTCCGCGTGATAAACAAGGCCGTCTACACGTGGATGCGTTTTTGCGAGTGGAAGGGCAGCCAGCCATTTTTGCCACCGGTGACGTTGCTCGTGCCGAGACGGATGATTTGGGGAACCTGGCGCTGATGACCTGCCAGCATGCCATCATGCTGGGCCGCTTTGTGGGCTATAACGTGGCGGCAAGCCTGCTGGACGTGGCGCCGTTGCCTTATCGCCAGATTAACTACGTCACCTGTCTCGATCTCGGCAACTGGGGCGCGGTGTTTACCGAAGGCTGGGAGCAGAAGGTGACCCACGTGCGCGAGGAAGCGAAGAAAATTAAGCTGTCTATTACCCAGGAACTGATTTATCCGCCGGTGGCAGACAGAAAAATCGCCTTTGAAACGGCGGATCCGTTAGCGCCGTTCGTCTAAGCGACTTATCATGCTGCCAAATGTTTATCAGGAGGCAGCATGGCCAACGACATCACTTTTTTCCGCCGCTTTGAGCACGACATTGTCGCCGGACTCAAAACCATTACCCTGCGTGACAGCAGTGAATCCCATTTCCAGCCGGGCCAGCGTTTACGCGTGGGTCGCTATGAAGATGACATTTATTTCTGCACTATCGACGTCGTCAGCGTGACGCCTGTACTGCTTGACGCCCTGGACGATGAGCATGCCCGCCAGGAGAACATGACGCTGGCAGAGCTTAAACAGGTGATTGGTGAAATCTATCCGGGATTGAATGCGCTGTACGAAATTTCTTTCCGTCTGGTTAGCGTGCCTTGAGAAAATACAGTCTCGTTTCTGGTGATTTCCAGGGATAAGCGGGATTGTTGGTTGTTATTGCGCGATCGGTTTTTAGCTCCCGATGATAGGATCGGGAGCTAATTTATTGCAATTATAATAATGCCATTATGCAGAATCATTTTTTAAAGCAAATTCAGCATTACCTCTCGACCTTTGAAAACCCAGAACAAGCAGCTCAGACTCCGCAGAGGCTCGCCGATTATCTTTTCTCAAACCAGACGCTGCTTGATGACAGCGATATCACGCTAGACTTGATTAACGCCCTGGGCGACTGGCTTGAAGGCAAGCAGCAGGATACTAATCAGCTCTATTTATCCCTCAATTTATTTTGGCTAAGCGCTTTGGCGCGAAGCGGTATCGATATTTTTTATTTTGGCGAACTGAATAAGCTACAAATGCTGAGGGCTCACTTCAGAAATTCAGCGATCAATAATCTCTATTATCTGGGAGCTGACGAGCAAAACCAGCAGGAAATTGATGTTTTCAACGCAAGGATCGCAGCAAGTTCCGCACCTTTTATCCTTTACGACCCGCATGGGTTAAAAGTAGCTCTGGCGGTAGAACATCCTCAGGCCATCGCCTGTATCTCGTTTTATGATCTGCTGATTCATAATTTCATCCCCTTAAGCACAACGGCTATTAAGTACACGCATTTGCTGGCGCAGCAATATACCGCGCTGGCTAACCCAGAAGTTAAAACGGTCATTATTGGTAACTCCTACAGCTTTTATGGCTGCCCTGAGGTGCTGTTGGAACACAGCGTAAATATCTCTACCCACAGTTTGGGGCTTAAGCAGGCCCAGCAGCTGACGGTTCATATTCTTGAGCGATACCCGCACGTACAGAACTTTATTTATTGCCTTGGCTTTTTTGATCTGTACAGCGATCTGCTAAAAACAAAAGACGACTTTAACCAGCAGATTATTCATGCATGGAGTCAGTTGAACAGCCATTATCTTATACAAGGTGCTGGCGAATCCGCCTCGGACGGTATTCAGGTCTTTAGCCGCCTGGTGATGCCATTTCCTGCGCAGGGGCAGACAATTACCGGGCTGGAGGATGCCACCTTCAGGGCGCAAATTTGCGAATCCACACGCGGTTTAATAGGCAGCATGGCTTCGCTTCCTCTGGCTCAGCAGCAGCAGGTGGCGCAGCTGCGTGGAATTGCACATTCTAAATCGGTTCATCATCAGACAACGCTGCGTGAGAACAAGCGACGAGTGAAACTCATGGACACCCTGCTGGCAAAGCACGGTAAGCATGTCGTCTGGCTGACGCCACCTTTCCCGGCCGCTTACGTGGATAACCTGGATGTCTGGATGAAATTCACGCATCGCAATTGCTTTGCCGGGCTTGACGCTGCACATTCGCGTTTTATCGACCTCTCAGAAAACCCAGCATTTACCCGTGAAGACTTCCGCGACGGGGACCATCTGAATTTTTCTGGTGCCAGAAAAATGACCGAAGTTCTCCGTGAACTGAACGTGGACGTATAGCCGTTTGCAGCAAGGGAAGGGCAAACCCTTCCTCCAGATTGATGACAAACAGCCGAAAAACGTGGTTTTCGACTGTTTGGGGCAAACCAGAGAACATTATTCATTGTTTTTATTAGACCAGGCTTTGGACTTTTTTAGAGCAATGAACTTTGTCAGCAGCCTCAGGGAAGGGTAAACCCTTCCCTGTCATTCTGTTATCAGGCCGGCTGGCTGGCCTGTTTCAACATCTGGTAAAGCTCTTGTTTTACCCTCAGTTTTTCTTTCTTCATCTGCACGACTTCATCGTTGTATCCCGTCCCTTGCGGCCCCTCCTTGCGCATAATCTCGCTATCGAGACGGTTGTGTTTATTACACAGGCTGAGAAAGCGGGGGTTTTCGGACTTCAGGTGGGAAATCAAATCACGGTACTCAGGAAACATGTCAGGCCTCCCTGGTCAGATGGTAGGTGAGTGGATGAACAACTGGCTGATGCCAACCTCAGTGTAGAACCTGATTTGCGATAAGGGAAAGGTCAAAAAAGTATCGTTTTGTCAATTTGCGATCCCGGTAGCGCCGCGCTGAAATGCATGTCATTCTCATTTACATGCCAGCAGGTTAACGCCGCAAAATGATAAAGACAGGCGGTATGACGTGCTCTAAGATATGTCTATGATATATCTTACATGCCTAAAAGGTACGCTATGACCACGCAAAATAATGCTAAAAAAATGCCGGTTCGGGTTCGTAATGAACTGAAGTTTCGTGAGTTAACGGTAAAAACCAAAACGTTTATCGCCGATACGTTTTACCGCCTCGAGTTCACCAGCCCGCAGCTGGCAGACTTTTCCTCACAGGGGTTCGACGACCACATTAAAGTCTTCTTCCCGGCAGAAAACGGGGAGTTCACCCCGCCGCAGATAACCAGCGAGGGCATTGTCTGGGGCGAGGGCGCGCGTCCACAGTCGCGGGACTACACGCCGCTGGACTTCGACGCGGAGCGCTGCGAATTAACGATTGATTTCTACCTGCACGACGGCGGGGTCGCCAGCAGCTGGGCGAAAGAAGCGCTGCCGGGAGACAAGCTGTTCATCGGGGGCCCACGCGGCTCTCTGGTCACGCCAACGGACTATCACTGGCAGCTTTACGTGACCGATGAAAGCGGCCTGCCTGCCGTGCGCCGCCGTCTCCAGTCGCTGAGCCAGGAAGTGCAGGTTCAGGTGCTGGTCAACTGCCACAATACCGACAGCCTGAGCTATTTAGCCCCGTTCCCGTCGGCCAACGTGCAGGAGCTCAGGTTCGAAGAGATAGCTCAATACCTTAAGCAGGTTGAGATCCCCGAAGACGACTACTACATCTGGATTGTGGGCGAAGGAAAGCAGGCGAAAGCACTGGGTGATTACCTGCTGGAAGAGCGTGGCCTGGATGCAGACCTGGTCCGCGCCGTTGCCTACTGGCATGACAAATAAGGCGACCGACCATGCGTATTCATCATGAACAAAACCATCCGGAAGGGCGTGCCCGCCATCGCCGTGAACGCCTGTTTGACGCCAACGACATCCGCCTGCTGATTCTGCATCTTTTGGCTGGCGGCCCGGCGCACGGCTACGAGCTTATAAAGTCCATTGAAAGCCTGGCGAAAGGGGAATATGTGCCGAGCCCCGGCATTATTTATCCTAACCTGACGCTGATGGAGGAAATGGGCTTAATCACGGTGGGCGAAGGGCAGAGCGGGAAAAAATCCTTCACGCTGACGGCAGAAGGAAAAACCTCGCTTGAACAGCAGCAGTCCGAACTGGAAGCGGTGACCACCAGGCTGGCCACCCTCGGCGTTCTCGGCGGCAACCGCCGTTTACCCGAGGTACAGCGGGCGATTCATAACTTCAAAACGGCGCTGCACGCTAAACTGGGCAGCACTGAGCTTTCGAAAGAGACGCTGTACAAAATCATCGACACGCTGGATCAGGCGGCCAAAGACATCGAGCGTAGTTAGTGTCAGCCAGGGCGTTGAGCTTTCAGCGCCCCGGCTTGCTATTTAGCCTTCACAGCGTACCATACCGTTTTCAAAGTCGGAAAAGATGTGCCGCAGTGAACAATCCCGATAGCGTTTTTCAGCGCCTTACACGCTCCCCGTTTCGCCAGCGTTTCCAGCTCGGCCCAAAAGAACGCCAGTACTGTATCGATAAAGGCCCGGAAACCGTCACCCGCCACGCCGAAGAGTTTATCGCCCTCCGCCTGGCACCTGCCGAGCCGAAAAACGACGGCAAACAAACGCCCATGCGCGGCCACCCGGTTTTTATTGCCCAACATGCCACGGCGACCTGCTGCAGAGGCTGCCTGGTTAAATGGCACGCGATACCGGCGGGAAGAGCGCTGACCGATGAAGAGCAGCGCTATGTGGTGGGCATTTTATATCGCTGGCTAACGGCACAAATGACGGGGCAAAAACCTTAAGCTCAATGCCGTAAGGGCACTACTGTTTCACAGCAGCGGGGCGTGATTTTTCGAAGCGAATATCTTCGCCGTCTTGCTCACCCACCGGCTGCCAGCCGTGGCGTTGATAAAAGTTTGCAGCACGGCTGCCTGCTGCCGTTTCCAGCCAGATGGTGGGCTGTTGGGCAAACAGAAACGCCTCGGCTTTTTTCAGCAGCAGCTTACCAACGCCCAGACCTTCAAACTGCGGCAGGACGAACATCGCAAACAGGCAGGCCTCTTCGGCAATCACCATGGCAAAACCAGCGGGCTGACCATCAACGTCTGCCAGCCAGATGCATGGGGATTCGGCAATAATATCCGCAATAGTCTGCGGTGTGATGCCCATTTCCGCCATTTCTTCGCGCGAAAGATGGTTCTCATTGACGCTGGTACGGATGGAGAAAAGCGTCTCGATATCGTCCCGTGTGGCATCACGGAGGGTCAGGATAGGTGACATAAAATTCCTTTTTAAATGTCCCCCCGGCTTAGCCGGAGGGAAAACGCTTACTGGAAGCTATAGCTGACGTTAACGCCCACGCCGTAGTTACGGCCAGGCGCTGGCTCGAAATAGCGGCCATTGCCTTCATTGACAATCACCGAGCCGACGTAATCGCGGTCGAACAGATTATCAACTCGCCCCCAGATGTCCAGCAGCCAGTTTTGCTGCAGCTGAAGCTTGTAGCCGGTGTTCAATCCCACGGTGGTGTAGGTCGGCGCTTTGGCGTCGTTCTGGTCGTCGGCCTGGATATCGCTCATATAGCGAACGTCCGCGCCCGCATACCAGCCGTCTTCAGGCACGTAGCCCAACGATGCGTAACCCATATTGCGGGCGATTCCCGGCATCCGGTTGCCGTTGCAGTCGTTTGTGCCACAAACGTTGCTGCGGTAGGTGGCATCGAGGTACGTCCAGGCCATTTTCAACCGCCAGTCTGCGGCGAACTGCTGATCGAGAGAAAGCTCAAGTCCACGGCGGCGAGTTTCACCGGCATTTTTATAGGTCGTGCGCCCACCGCTGCTTTGATCGACCACGATCTCGTTATCGGTGTCGGTCTGGAACAGGGCGGCGGTAAACAGGCCGTTGCCGATGCGGTTTTTACTGCCAACCTCAACCGTGGTGCTGGTAGAGGGCTGCAGAGCAAAGTTCAGCCCGGACGCGCCGTTGTCGCGGTAAGAAAGCTCGTTGATGGTTGGCGTTTCAAACCCACGGCCTGCGGAAGTGTAAACATTCCAGCCGTCATTAACGGCATATTTTAACGAGGCGGCAGGCAACCATTTGTGATAGCTGGCGTTGCCGCTGTCGTCGCCGTTTTTCCCCACGATGTAATAGTCGTTTGAATCAAAGTAGACCGAGCTGTAGCGCACGCCCGCATCCAGGCTGAGTTTATCGGTCAACTGCCACGTGGTTTGCAGGTACGGGTCGAGGTTCCACATCAGGTTGCGCTCGTTGCGGCGCAGGTTGCCTTGCTCGCCCAGCACCGTGGCGCCGTTCACCGTAACAAAGTTCTCGTAGCCTTTGCGCTTCTCGGTCATCGTCTCGTAGTCCAGCCCGGTGGTGAAGCTGACCGGCACGCCGCCGAGTTCGCCGTTGTGCGTCCAGCGGGTATCAATGCCCTGGTAATGCCTTGCCAGCTGGATCACGCCGCCGGGATGAGTAGGGCTTTTCTGGACTGCCGCAGGAATGGATTGAAACTGCGTGGTCTCACGCACGCCCGCGTACATCATCACGCTTAAATCATCGCGCTCGCTGAGCTGCCGGTCATAGCGCAGGCCGCCCTGGGTTTGCTTCGTTGTTTTTCGCGTATTGTACTGATCGGCGCGGGGCGCCTGCGTTGGATTATCGTGCCACTCCTGCCCGGTCAGGCCGCCGGGATCGTTCGCGTCAATGTCCACGCTGTTGAACAGTAAAGTCAGCTTGCTGACATCGTTCAGGCGAACGCCAAGCTTCGCATTGCCGAGGTTTTTCTGCGCGCTGCTGTGATCGCGGTAGCCGTGCGTGGTAAAGCGCGAGGCGGATACGGCATAGTCCACATCCCCGGCCTGCGCGCCGTCGCCGGTTGAGCCGGTGGCTTTCACGCTGTTACGCCAGCTACCGAAGCTGCCGTAATAGCTGCTGGCTTCGAACGTAGGCGGCTGACGGCCGGTTTCCGTTGTGACGTTAACGACGCCGCCCGAAGAGTTGCCGTAGAGTGCGGAAAACGGCCCACGAAGAACCTCGATACTTTCCACGCTATTAAGATCGATATTTGACGTTTGTCCCTGGCCATCGGGCATGGTGGCCGGGATCCCA
The DNA here is from genome assembly GCF_036500665.1 of Cedecea sp. NCBI lineage: Bacteria > Pseudomonadati > Pseudomonadota > Gammaproteobacteria > Enterobacterales > Enterobacteriaceae > Cedecea > Cedecea sp. The sequence goes on along the minus strand of NZ_DASYBS010000142.1, from coordinate 35,889 downwards.
TCCACATACATGCGCACGCCCCGTACGCCGTACATCGAGCGCGAGCCAAAGCCGCGTACCGAGAGCTGTAAATCCTGGGCATAGTTCTGGCGGTTCTGAATTTGCAGTCCTGGCACGCCGCCAAGATTTTCCGAAAGATTGATACGCGGCGTGGCCTGGCGCAGGTCATCGCCTGAAACCACGCTCACCGCGGCTGGCGTATCCAGCTCAGAAACCGTCGCAGGCTTAGCGGTCACCAGCAGCGTGGTCTCATCGGTTTGCGTTGTGTCGGCGGCTTGCGTAAAGCAGGGGGTGAATGCTGGGATCAGGAGAAGTGCGGTTTTACTGCTCTGGAGTCTGTTTTTCTGGGTTGTTTTCATCAGGGGGTGTTTACGGCATGCGCCAATTGTCAGGATCGTGAGCTTTATATGTTAGTTGCTGTGTTTAAGTTTTGAAAATTATTAACGCACGTAACGTTAACAATGGGTTGCGAGTGGTGAAAGAAACGGCGAAATATTTTTTATTTTTACTGCATCCAGCGGCGCATCCTCACCCGTATATCAGAATGTGAGCAACTCTCTTGCTCCCCACAATTGAGGAATTCAACATGAACAAGTATTTTGCTTCCGCCGTGTGCGCCTCCGCTTTTTTCAGTACGCTGAGCATTGCCTCAATGACGAATGATTCCGTGATGGTGGGCGGTGCAGCGATGTATCCGTCAAAAAATATCGTTGAGAACGCCGTGAATTCCAAAGATCACACCACGCTGGTCGCGGCGGTGAAGGCCGCTGGTTTAGTGGATACTTTACAGAGCAAAGGGCCATTTACCGTCTTTGCCCCAACCGATGCCGCGTTTGCCAAACTGCCTGCGGGCACGGTCAGCAATTTGATCAAGCCGGAAAACAAAGCCACGCTGACCAGCATCCTGACCTATCACGTGGTCGCGGGGAAATATGACATGAAAGCGCTGGAGAAAAAAATCCAGCAGGGCGGCGGGAGCGCAGAATTAAAAACCGTGAACGGCCAACCGCTGTGGTTTATGAATAACGGGCCACACAATATTCAAATTAAAGATGCGAAAGGCAACATTGCCAATATCAGCACTTATGACGTAAACCAGAAAAATGGCGTTATTGACGTTATTGATACCGTACTGATGCCGAAGTGAGTGTCTATACTCGATTCAGGCCTGTCGCCTGGTCGAGAAAAATATGGATAAAATTCTGGTAGAACAGCAGGTAAAACTGATGCAGGCGGTTGCTGAAGGCGACCGCCGCGCATTTGAACAACTCTATCGTCTGACTTCGCCCCATCTTTTTGCCGTCGCGCTGCGCACCGTTCAGCGGCGGGCATGGGCGGAAGAAATTCTGCATGATGCATTTCTTACGGTGTGGTACCGGGCTTCTGGCTACGACTCCGCGTTAAGCGCTCCCGTGACCTGGCTGACCCATATTGTTCGCAATCGCTGCATCGACTGGCTGCGCAGCGGGCAATCCCGCGCGGCAAACCAGGAAGAAGAACTCAGCGATAACGCCGTCGATATGGAAAGCGAAGCAGACAACGGCTGGTGTGACGAACAGCAGGCAGGGCGCCTGCGTGGCTGTCTGGAAGGACTCAGCAGCGAACAGCGGCAAAGCGTGGTGCTGGCCTACTATCAGGGCATGTCCCACGGCGACATCGCCGAGTGGTTACAGCAGCCGCTCGGCACGGTAAAAAGTTGGATCCGCAGGGCGCTGGATCACCTTAAGGATTGCGTCGGACTATGAACAGCAGCCAACAAAGAGATAACGCACTGGCCTCTGAATACGCGCTGGGTACGCTGCGCGGCAGTGCGCGTTTGCGATTCGAAAAGCGTCTCCAGACCGAGCCGGAGCTTGCTGCGCTCGTGGGCCGCTGGCAAACCCTGCTCGGCGGGCTGGACAGTTGGATCCAACCGCAACCCCCGCCGGAAACCGTCTGGAAGAAAATTCAGCTTAGCCTGCCGCCTGAGCGTAACGTCGTCGTGCGTTCCCGCTGGCGCTGGAACTACCTTGGCTGGGCGCTCGCCGCCGGGCTTGCCGCCGTTGCGCTGGTGCCGTATTTCAGCGCCAAAACGCCAGAACTTGCGCCGCTTATGGTGCTTAACAGCAGCAGCCAGCAGGGGCAGTGGCTGGTCAGCGCCGACAGCGATCGTACAACGCTGCGCCTCACGCCGCTACAGTTGGCTTCCGTCTCCGCCAGCAATAGCCTGCAGCTGTGGGCCATTCCGGTCGGCGCGAAGCCAGTATCTCTCGGGCTATTGGACAGCAAAGCAGTGACGCAGGTGAGCAACGGTAGCGTGACGTTGTCACGCGGTGTGACGATCGCCATTAGCCTTGAGCCGCAGGGCGGTTCACCGACCGGTCAGCCAACGGGGCCGGTGGTGTATAGCGGGGTACTGTAGGAAGGCTGGGGGTGAGTGTCTTACTGTAATCCACATGTTACTCGGATGAAGTTCCGTTCACTTCCAGTCCTGTTTTATATGCAGCCACCGCAACGGTGAACGACTCGGGGGAATCACCGCCATTCCCCCGAGACCCCGGACTCCCGGCCAAATAAATCGACCGCTGAAGCGGCAGACCTCCGTTTTATCTCCCAGTCCTGGGTCGGCTGAGATGCGTTCCCGACGCTCTCAGCCTCCGGCCGTTCCCGACGCCCGGACCCTGGCCAGTCGGAGAGAAAACCGAGGCGATTTAAGCCGGAACCGTGCCGCGCTTTAAACCCGCAGCCATGCTGAACATCACAATCGCTTCCGGTTCAACAGCCACGCCCTTGTCCCCGGCTCTCAGCGCCCCCGGTTATGACCCAACTCAGGCGGGGTTGAGCTGTCGGGAACGACCCCGAATGTTTGGGTGATTGCCGGTGGGTTTACCGCTTCAGCGGCGATGAGCTCGCCGGGCGCCGGGGGTTGTCAGGGGGAATGGCGTAATTCCCCATGACACGTTCACTGTTTGCTTAGCTTGCAAGGAAAACGGCTCTAAAGGTGAACGGAAAAGTCGCGTTGCTTACATACGGGATACTACGAAACTCAAAGCGCTACCTGCTCCATCGCCTGCAAAATACGCTTATCGGAAATAGGATACGGGGTTCCCAGCTGCTGAGCAAAATAGCTGACGCGCAGCTCTTCTATCATCCAGCGGATCTCCTGCACCTCTTCGTTCTCGCGGCTGGCCGGCGGTAGCTTGTTCAACCACTGCTGCCATGCCTGCTGCACGCTTTCCACTTTCAGCATTTGCGCACGATCGCGATGCGGATCGATAGCCATTTTCTCCAGTCGCTTCTCGATAGCCTGCAGGTAACGCAGCGTGTCGCCGAGGCGCTTATAGCCGTTGCCGGTCACAAAACCTCGGTAAACCAGGCCGCTCATCTGTGCTTTTATATCAGACAGACCAAGCGCCATGGTCATATCCACGCGCCCTTTCAGCCGTTTGTTGATGTTAAATACTGCCGTAAGGATCTGCTCGACCTGTTTGGCAATCTCAACCACCGTGTCGTTCAGCTCTGCGCGCACTTTTTCATGCAGCGTGGCAAACCCTTCTTCGCTCCAGACCGGCCCGCCGTTTTGCGCAATCAGCTTATCAATACCGCAGGAAATACAGTCGTCGATAAGCTCCAGAACTTTGCCGTACGGGTTGAAGTAGAGGCCAAGCTTGGCTTTATTCGGCAGCTTTTCGTGCAGGTATTTCACCGGCGATGGAATGTTCAGCAACAGCAGACGGCGCAGGCCACGCCACATCGCCTGTTGCTGTTCAAGCGGGTTATCAAACAGCTTAATCGCCACGCTCTCTTTTTCATCCACCAGCGCCGGGAAGGCCTTCATCCGGTAGTTGCCACGTTTTTGCTCATAGCTTTCCGGCAGTGAACCAAAGCTCCAGATGTGCAAACCGCTCTGCTCGATACCGTCGTCCGCCACCGCGGACAGCGTCTGCTGAACCTTATCTTTCAGGCCGCCCTTCAGCTCGCTGAGGTCTTTACCTTCTTTAAGCTTCTTGTTGTGCTCGTCCACCACGCGGAAGGTCATTTTCAGATGATCGGGCACCTGATCCCAGTGCCAGTCTTCCCGGTCAATCGTGACGCCCGCCATACGGCGGAATTCGCGCTCAAGGCTGTCCAGCAGCGGAAGCTCCAGCGGCGTAGCCCGGCCTAAAAACGCTTCCGCATAGTTAGGAGCCGGCACAAAATTGCGGCGCACCGGCTTCGGCAGAGATTTGATCAGGGCGATAATCAGTTCACGGCGTACGCCCGGGATCTGCCAATCAAAACCGGCTTCCTCAACCTGGTTAAGCAGCGGCAGCGGGATATGTACCGTCACCCCGTCAGCATCTGCACCCGGTTCAAACTGATAGGTCAGGCGCAGCTTCAGGTTGCCCTGGTGCCAGAAGTTCGGGTAGTCCAGCTTGCTGACCTGCTCCGCACCTTCCCTGATCAGCATATTTTTTTCGAAATTCAGCAGATCCGGCGTTTCGCGATGGGTCTTTTTCCACCAGCTATCGAAATGGCGCGCGGAAATCACCTCATGGGAGATGCGCTGGTCATAAAATTCAAACAGCGTTTCGTCGTCTACCAGGATGTCACGACGGCGAGACTTATGCTCAAGATCTTCGACTTCCGCCCTCAGCTTGAGGTTGTCGCGGAAGAAAGCGTGACGGGTTTGCCAGTCGCCCTCCACCAGGGCGTGGCGGATAAACAGCTCGCGGCACAGCGCCGGGTCAATGTCGCTGTAGTTCACCTTACGCGCTGCCACAATCGGCAGGCCATAAAGCGTGACTTTTTCCTGCGCCATCACCGCGCCCTGGGCTTTCTCCCAGTGCGGCTCGCTGTAGGAGCGCTTAATCAGGTGCTGCGCCAGCGGCTCAATCCATTCTGGATCGATACGGGCAGCGATGCGCCCCCACAGGCGGCTGGTTTCCACCAGCTCGGCCACCATCGTCCACTTCGGTGGCTTTTTAAATAAGCCGGAGCCAGGGAAGATGGAGAAACGAGCGTTTCGCGCTCCGGTATACTCCTGTTTTTCCGTGTCTTTCTGCCCGATGTGGGACAAGAGTCCCGTCAGCAACGCCGAATGCACCGAGCGGAAGTCACCCGGTTCGCTGTTCACCGGCAGGCCAAGCTCTTTCACCACCTGGCGCAGCTGGGTGTAGATATCCTGCCATTCGCGAACGCGCAGGTAGTTAAGGAAGTCCAGCTTGCACTGGCGGCGGAACTGATTCGAAGAGAGCGCTTTTTGCTGCTCGCCGAGGTAGTTCCACAGGTTCACGTAGGCCAGGAAGTCCGACTCTTTATCGTGGAAACGACGGTGTTTCTCGTCCGACGCCTGCTGCTTATCCATTGGGCGCTCGCGCGGATCCTGAATGGACAGCGCGGAGGTAATGATCATCACCTCACGCACGCAGCCAAATTTCTGCGCTTCCAGCACCATTTTGGCGAGGCGCGGGTCGACCGGCAGCTGTGAAAGCTGGCGACCAGATGGCGTCAGTTTGTAAACGCTATGATCTTCATCGCTGGTAATGGCGCCCAGCTCTTCCAGAAGGCGGACACCGTCCTGGATGTTGCGTTTATCCGGCGCCTCAACGAACGGAAACGCCTGAATATCACCCAGCCCCAGCGCCGTCATCTGCAAAATGACCGACGCGAGGTTGGTTCGCAGAATTTCCGGATCGGTAAACTCAGGGCGCGACAGGAAGTCGTCCTCGGAGTAAAGACGAATGCAGATCCCTTCCGACACGCGACCGCAGCGGCCTTTACGCTGGTTGGCCGAAGCCTGGGAAACCGGCTCAATCGGCAGGCGTTGCACTTTGGTACGGTAACTGTAACGACTAATACGCGCCGTGCCCGGATCGATAACGTACTTGATGCCCGGCACGGTCAGCGAGGTTTCCGCGACGTTGGTCGCCAGAACAATGCGCCGCCCAACGTGGGACTGGAAAACGCGGTTCTGCTCGCTGTTGGACAGGCGAGCATAGAGCGGCAGAATTTCGGTATGCGGCAAATTCAGCTTCGTTAGCGCATCTGCGGTGTCGCGAATTTCCCGCTCGCCGCTCATGAAGATCAGGATATCACCTGCGCTTTCATGACCAAGCTCGTCCACCGCATCAAAAATGGCCTGCAGCTGGTCACGGTCGGTATCGTCGTTATCTTCGACCATCGGGCGATAGCGCACTTCCACCGGATAAGTTCGTCCAGACACTTCAATGATTGGTGCATGATTGAAATGGCGCGAGAAGCGCTCCGGGTCAATGGTCGCCGAGGTGATAATGATCTTGAGATCGGGGCGCTTCGGCAGCAGCTCGCGCAGGTAGCCAAGCAGAAAGTCGATATTCAGGCTGCGTTCGTGGGCTTCATCGATGATGATGGTGTCGTACTGCATCAGCAGCCTGTCCTGCTGAATTTCCGCCAGCAGGATCCCGTCCGTCATCAGCTTAACCATCGTGTTGTCGCCGACGTGGTCGGAGAAACGAACCTTATAGCCTACGCAGCCGCCGGGTTCGGTTTGCAGCTCTTCCGCAATACGGTTTGCCACCGTACGCGCCGCCAGACGGCGAGGCTGAGTGTGGCCGATCAGCCCTTTAACACCGCGCCCCAGCTCCATACAAATTTTCGGCAGCTGGGTGGTTTTCCCTGAGCCGGTTTCACCCGCCACGATCACCACCTGATGGTCGCGCACGGCGTTCAGAATGTCCTGTTTTTTCTGACTGACGGGCAGGTTTTCAGGATAGGTAATCGCCGGGCGCGCGGCTTCGCGCAGCAGCACTTTACCCGCCGCGGCGTCTATTTCTGCGGCCAACGTGTCGAATAAGGCCTGTTGAGAATCAGCATTTTTAATTTTCTTCGCACCGTGCAGACGGCGAGAAAAGCGTTGTCTGTCGCGAAGCATCAGCCCGTCAAGACGGGCAAACAAAGAGGACAGCGAGGGTTTCGTCATTTCCATTTTATCTATCGTTATTTCGCTACCGGGCACAACCGGATAAGTCACGGCGTTGATTTCAGCTATTTTATCACACCCCGGTTTTTAACGCCTTGTTCAATAAATTCGAATATAGGGTTCGATATATTGCGCTATCTCTGTAATCAGATTGTGAATAGAGTAAGTCCAAGCGAACGGGCATATTGTCCGACTGACCAAACACTAAGGAATCACCCCATGAGCAAAGTATTAGTTCTGAAATCCAGCATCCTGGCAGGTTACTCTCAGTCCAACCAGCTGTCCGACTATTTTGTTGAACAATGGCGTGAAAAACACAGCGCTGACGAAATCACCGTTCGTGACCTGGCGGCAAACCCAATTCCAGTGCTGGACGGTGAACTGGTTGGAGCTCTGCGCCCTTCCGATGCTGCGCTGACGCCGCGCCAGCAGGAAGCACTCGCGCTGTCTGATGAGCTGATTGCCGAACTGAAAGCGCACGACGTGATTGTGTTCAACGCGCCGATGTACAACTTTAACATTCCGACCCAGCTGAAAAACTACTTCGACCTGGTGGCTCGCGCTGGCGTCACCTTCCGTTACACCGAGAAAGGCCCTGAAGGCCTGGTGACCGGTAAACGTGCCCTGGTTGTGACCAGCCGCGGCGGGATCCACAAAGACACCCCAACCGATCTGCTGGTGCCTTACCTGAACGTGTTCCTGGGCTTCATCGGGATCACCGACGTGAACTACGTGTTTGCTGAAGGTTTTGGTTACGGTCCGGAAGTGGCGGCTAAAGCACAGACTGACGCGAAAGCGGCAATCGACAGCATCGTTGCTGCGTAAGATTTTTTCCTGGAGTGACTGACCCTCACCCTAACCCTCTCCCTGGAAGGGAGAGGGGATAAACAATATTCTCCAAACCTGTTTTCCCCCTCGCCCCTTGGGGGAGAGGGCCGGGGTGAGGGGAATTAACCGCTTTTCTTAGGCTGGTGCAAATCCTCAAACACCAGACGTTTACGCCCCGCCTCTACCTCTCGCAGCGGCTCAACCTGATGCATCGTTCGCTGGCAGCGGATCACCAAATCCTGGTACTCTTTCGTCCCCTGTTTTTTCCAGGCAAGTTCCTCCGGTCTTAATTCACGTATCGCTTTCGCCGGGCTGCCGATAATCATCGTATTGGCCGAAAACTCGGCTTTACCTTTCACAAAGGCCGCCGCACCGACAATCGAGTTCTCACCAATCTGCGCACCGTCCAGGATCACCGCGTTCATGCCGACCAGCGCATTTTTACCGATGCGGCAACCGTGTAAAATAGCCCCGTGGCCGATATGGCCGTCCTGCTCAACAACGGTATCCTGCTCGGGGAAACCATGCATTACGCAGTTGTCCTGCACGTTAGCACCATCTTCAACGATAATGCGCCCAAAATCCCCGCGCAGGCTGGCATTGGGGCCGATGTAGACGCGGTGACCAAGAATAACGTCGCCGATCAGCACCGCTGTCGGGTGAACATAGCTGTCTTCCGGGACGACCGGCGTCAGGCCATCAATCTGATAAACGGACATACGGGCTCCTTAACTTATGGGTTGAGTCCACCGAATCGCTTTTGGTAGCCGCTCACCGGGGCAGGCAAATCGCCGACCGAGGTTTCGCCCAGTTCACTGACGTATGCAAGCGCCCCGGCGGCAACCCGCTGATAGATATTAATGCACAGCTGGCGGGCGCTCTGCCCCAGCCAGTGCGGCGGCAGAAGTTCGTCCGGCAACAGCGGATCTTTGAGCACCACGCGACGGTAGAAATGGATCAGTAACAGCTGAATATGAAAACAGCGCTGCGGCGTAAGCTCGTCGCCACCCGCCTCGCGCAGCAGCGGCAGCAGCGGCCGGAAGGAGTGAATAAATTCGGCGTAACGTTCATTTTTATCGGTCAGCAGCCAGCACTCTTCCACGCGGGATTTCAGCGCCGCGCGTGACGCTTGCAGAGGAGATTCGGCCTCAAAACAGATAACCTGTTCAGCAACGCCCGCCTCATGCAGCAGACTTTGAATGTCCGCCAGATTTTGCGAAGGAGAAGCCATCAGGTTTGGCGCAAGCGCACCGAACCCCTGCCAGACAAGCTGTTTTTTCACCTGCTGCAGCGTGGTTTTTTCCAGGCCTTCAGAAAGCAATAGCAGCCATTTTCCGTCCCAGGCGGGCTGCCCGGCGCAATAAATTTTCGACTCAGCGCGGCGCGACATCCTCTGGCCCATTTCCGTCAGGCGGTAAAAACTGCGTCTCCCCACCCGCTCCACGTCGAGCCAGCCCTCTTTATTGAGACGAAAAAGCGACGTTCGCACAAAACGCTCACCAAAGCCCAACGGCTCCAGCATCGCCGCCAGGCTACCCAGCCAGATTTCACCGCCGCGATGGGCCAGCGCGTCGCCGTACAAAGACACAATTAGCGAGGTGCCGCTGATGGGCACCGCGCTAACGGCCTGCTGAATAAAGTGATCGAGTTTGCTGCTCATCCTGCCTCATTGCCGCTATAGGAATTCCTGTGAAAAAACATAGCATAATAAAGCCGGTTAAAATCACCGAATTAGCAGATACGATTCAAAATAATCATCAAAAACCTCTAATGCGTAACACTTATTTCAGCGTATTGACTGCGCCAGGCGACGGCTTATCGGCTCAAACTCAGGCGTTGCATGGCGCGGTAAATTATCCGGCTTATGCTCATCAATCGCTTTCCAGTACGCCCAGGGCACTTTGCTTTTTCCCAGCTCGTAGTCCATCCCATCCCAGGCATCCTCCCGGAAGCTGTAAAATGCCCAGTGAGCCTGCGTTTTATCCAGCGCACTGAGAACATCCTCAAGATATTGACGGCAGCCGGCCAGCTGGCGCATACAGCCGAATTCACCGGCCACCATACGATTCTCTGCAATCCCACGCTGCTTAGCCCACCAGAACGGCTGCTGGAGATACCCGGCAACGCGGCTGCCATTCCACTCCTCTTGCTTACCGCCAAACGGTACGACGCCGGGATATGCGTACGGTTTGAGACGTTTGAAGTTTGGTGCGCTGGTCGCATCGTAGGGTTCGTACATGTGGAAACTGTAGAGTACGCGGCCGTCGCTTAAAGCGGTGGGCCAGTAGCTGAAGCTGTCGGCGGCGGCATACCAGCCGCTATCTACCATGACAGGCGTAGTCTTATCCACTTCACGTATCGCTTTGATCACGGTTTGATAAAATGCCGGCAGATCGCGCGCGGTACCCTGATGCGCTTTATACCAGGTCTTCATCTCCTCGAGCGAAGCATGTTCCGGCAACCCTCCCCGCTTCTCGGGTGCAGGCTCGTTAACCAGGTTATATGCTGCAATGGCCGGGTTATCTTTTAATTGCTCAGCCAGGTCGCGCCAGAACTGCGCACTTTGCTGCCAGTAGCGTTTGTCCTGCCACAGTCGGTCATCAAACTGACCATTATTGTTCTGCGCCCAGCGCATGCCGGGCAGCGAAAGCGGCGTAATCACGACTTTGAGCCCGGCGGCATGGGCCCGCTCCAGAGTCTCTTTTAGCGTTTTAAGATCCTGTTTCATCAGCCCCTGATAGCTGTCGGCGTTCCCTATCAAAAAATCACGCTGCGCCGGTTGCCATTTATCCCAGGACAACCTTACCCAGGTCGCACCGTAACCCTTAAGGGCAGAAAAATAGGCCTGGTCAGGCGGCAGACGGTTAAAGCTGTTACCGCCGTGCTGCGGAGAGTTCCAGAAAGCGATGCTGTCAACGGCAAACGATGAGGTGGAAATCAAAACCAGCCCCGCCAAAAGTGCTTTAAGTTTCATGGCAAATGCCTCAGTAACGGAAGAGACAGCATTATTGTCGGTTAGCGGAAGGCATTTGTCAGAGGAATGTCAGGATAGTCCCGCGGCCGTTACTTTTGCAGAGTGGACAATGGTCCGGCAAGGCGATGTTCAGTACGTACGGCTACGCTTCCACGATTCTCCGCGCTCACCACCGCAACCGTTGCCCAGACGTTGTCGGCAGGCTGCGCGGGCCAGGGGGTCAGCAGCATCTTGTCGCTTCGCGACCACCAAATCTGGTTATAGTCGACGCGGGTAAGCAACGACTGCTCAAGCCACGGCTCCGGGCACGCTGCCGCAACGTGCGGTGCCTTAAGGATAATCGTGCGGCCATGCAGCTGGATTTGTCCCAGCCCGCTGATACCCTGTAAGGCCAAAGGTTGCTGCCATTGCTGGCCGTCGCTTGAGACGGTTAGCAAATAGACGCCCGCACTCAGCGGCTGGTTAAACTCCTCACTCTCGACGCGAAATTCACTTTCTGGTTCGTACTGTACCGGTATTGCGGAAAGCACCTCGTTACCGCCCGGTAGTTGCAGCGAAACCTTGAGGTCATGGCGGTAACTTTTGCCGCTCAGGGTAAGACGATAAATCCGGCTGAGCGGCATATCTCGCTGCATCAACGTTAACGTTATGCCATCAAGCCACGCAGGCGCCGCCGGCGGAAGGTCTTTGCCGCATTGCTTGCTGACCACGGCATTGAGCGCCTCCTTCCACGCCTGGCGCTGTGCCTGGCTATTCAGCCGCGGCCAGACGTCAATCAACTGGCCGATGGCAAGATCATCGCGCTGGTTAAACAGCTGATGATAAACCGGCTCCAGCGGCGTTTGTGGTAGCGCGGCGTCAAGGTTTAGCGGCGCGATGATGAAAGCGGCTAACAGGCATCGTTTCATTGCGGCAGATCCAACCGGTAGCCAATACCACGCACGCTCGCGATTGGCAAACCAGGCAGCTTCTGTCGTAACTGCAAAATATGCGTATCCACCGTTCGGGTTGACGGAAAATGCTGGTACCCCCAGACCTGATTTAACAACTCATCGCGTGTGAACACGCGTCCGGCCATCTGCATCAGCATCGCCAGCAGCGCAAACTCCGTTGCCGTAAGCGACACCTCCTTTTGCTGCCACAATGCAATCTGCCGCGCCGGGAGCAAACTGAGTTCACCACAAACCAGAACCCCTTCCCCTAACGGGCGAAGCTGAGCCCGGATGCGTGCCAGCAACTCGACGTGAGCGAAAGGTTTGCTGAGGTAGTCCCGCGCGCCGGCCTCAAGCCCGGCAACCCGCTCTTCGACGCTCACTTTTGCCGTCAGTACAATCACCGGCAGGGCTTTTTTCGCAAGCCATTGCGGCAGTAATCGCAGGCTGTCTCCCTCGGGAAGCTGACGATCGAGGATAGCCAAATCCGCCTGATACCAATAATCAAGCACATGTTCGCCGGTACGGAGCCAGCGGCAGGTGAACCCTTCCTGCTGTAAAAACGCCGCCAGCCCTTCCCCCAGCACCCGATCGTCTTCAATAAGTAGCAGCGAATAAGCATTAACCGGCATCACAGGGAAGCTCCAGTGTAAAGGTGGTTGGTGAAGGGCTGAACGTTAACCGGCCGTTCAGGCGGTGGGAGACCCGCTGAACGATGGTTAGCCCCAACCCAAGACTGCTGTCTGACCAGCGCAAGCGGCGTGCGTTTAGCAGCGGATTTTTGCTCATCGTACCGCCATCGCTCACCTGGAAAAGCAGTTGAGTTTTGCTTTTTCGTACCGTCAAACGCACGGGAGGAACGCCGTGGCGAAACGCATTATCCAATAAATTCGTCAGGCAAAGGCTGCTCCAGTAAAGCGCGACGCCAACGGTCATATCCTCTGCCAGGCAATAGGTCAGGCCGTCCCGGTCAGCACAAAGATGATCGAGCCATTCGCTGAGCAGTACCTGGGTTGGCGTTTCCAGCGCCTCGCGCTGATGCTCTGCTATCAGATAGTGCTTGCTGGTTTCGGCCATCTGGCGCATGCGCTGAAGCGTGTTGGCCAGCGCGACAAAATTAAGCTGTGCCCCTTCGGGAAGCCGATCAAAGTCGCGGCGAAAATGCTCAACGACATTGCTCAGTTGAGCGATAGGCGTGCGCAGTTCATGCGTCAGCATTTGCGTAATAAAACGCTGCCGTTCGCGTAAGCGGCGGCGCTGCCAGCCCATCCACGCAAGCCCCACCGCGGCAAAAACCGTCAACAGAGCAAACAGCCAGCGCCAGAGGTCGCGGTAGCCCTCACTGGCATTAGCGCACAGCGCCCCCAGCCGTAGATCGCAGCGCCCCCCGGCATTCACCAGCTTGATCCCGGCCTGATTTGCCAGGGGCTGCCAGACCTGAGCGTCATAACGCTGCCATTGCTGGCGGCTGAGGTGCCACAGCTCACCCTTTTGCAGCAGCCATTGCTGGCCGCCGAGCAGCGCGTCCAGATTGTTATCGGACAACGTCCCCACGCCGCCCAGATCGTCAGGCCTCTCCCGCACGTGAAGCGAGCTTCTTAACGCTGCGGTCGCGTCAGGGTGGCGTAATATATAGTGCCACGCGCTGCTTCCGCCTAAAGGGTAGATGGGATTAGCCCTGAACCAGGCGGCAGACGGTCTCTCTTGCTGGCATAGCGCCCGGACAAAGGGCAGCACGGACGCTGGCAATGAGGCATTATTCACGCAGCGTTTATCAAGCTGATACAGCACCGTCAGGTCAGCCAGTGACCAGGACTGAAATTGAGGGTACATCGACTCAGGCTTCAGCAAGGCCACATCCAGCTGCTGCAGGGTTTGCAACGGCACCTGCGCTGCCGGAACGGCATGGCTTAACGCCGTGCTGAACTGCTCAAGGGCCGCGGTGAGTTGCGCCGCGCGCGCCGCGCTTTGAGGCAGCCATAATCCCAGGCATAAACAGAGCAGTAATGAACGGAGGATCGGGACAAGGCGCTGAGCCACGAGAAGAGCCTTAATCGGTAAAGGATGGCAAGGTTGTAACGTTGCGCTGGGACGTTGTCAAAGTATTGCGAAGAAAGAAGGCGCCTTCAATCCTTGCAATACGACACGGCAGGTTTCCCGATAAACCAGCCGCTATCAGTAATACTCCACCGTATTTTTAATGGTGTAGTGCGTAACGGTTGGCGGCGTGGCTGAGTCATCCGTCATTTCCAGGTCGCAGGACAGCGGGTTAAAATGGCGGTCGTAATCACAGGTTTGCTTAACCGCGCCGACGGTTTTACCGTTCAGGGTGGTGGCCGCGCTGTAATCCAGCTTTTTCTTTTTATCGACGCCGGCTTTTGCCACGATGGCAAGCTCGCTGTCTTTCGACTTAGTGATTTTCCCCAGCGGATAGCCTTCGCTGTCGTACCGATAGGTTACCAGGACATCTTTGCCCTTCGCGGTCGTCACGAAATCATTGTCATCGGTGTCGTAGCTGATACCCGCGGCAGGCAGCTCCGCTAGCTGGCATTTACCCTGCAGCCTTACGCGCTTTTCACGACTGATAGCATCAACATAGTAGTTAGCGTCGAGCGCTAAGGCTGCACCGCTGTTGTTCTCAAGATCGTGGAATTCCAGGCTGTCAAAGCAGCCCTCCTCTGACAATACGCCGCTGACTCTTTTCAGGACCTGGCCCTGCGCATTCATCAAGGTCTGGCTAAAGTCTTTGACCGGGCCGCGCATAGGATCGAAATCGAACTCGTTAGAAAAACTGGCCATTTCCGGCGAGTACGCCTGCGGCGACTGTGAGTTGTCACACCCGGCCAGCCCTAAAGCCAGCGTTCCGAGGATAATGATTTTCTTCACGTTTTGGCGCTCTCTTGTTTTCATGTCACAACATGATATAAGCAAATACAACACTTTACACTAAAAGCGCTATTCTTATAGAAAGGGTAACGGCAATGTTCATTGTTTCTTTAAGTCCGGCTTATGGTCTAATAAAAACAATGAATAATGTTTTCTGGTTTGCCCCAAACGGCCGAAAACCACGTTTTTCGGCCGTTTGACATCAAGCTTATCGTTCACCTCAACATAAGGAAGAGATGATGAAACGTACCGTTTGGTTAAGCACGATACTGCTGATCGCAGCTGCCCCGGCGTTGTCCGCACAGGGCAGTTGCGAAAAGGTAAAAGCTGACATTCAGCAGAAAATTATCAATAACGGCGTGCCGGAGTCCGGTTTCTCACTCACCATCGTTCCGAACGATCAGGCGGACAAAGCCGGCGGTCAGGTCGTTGGTCACTGCGCTAACGATACGCAAAAAATTGTCTATACCCGCATTGCTGGCGGCGCCGCGCCGGAAAACGAACCGCAATAAACGTTGGCAGGGTGCCAGGCACCCTGCTTTCCTTCATCTAATTTGCCTCAACTGCCGCAACTTTGACTGGCGTTAATAACGCCTACCCCTAATTAAGTAACACTCTCCCCCGGCGCCCTCTGACGGGCAGCCTTAGCAATCACCAAAACTCAAAACACAAATAATAACGTCTTCCACACGACAAAAAGTCATGGAGAGCGCGATGTCGAACCTCAATCATCCAGGCGGGATTAGCCGCCGTAGCCTGGTAAAATCTTCTGCAATTGGCGGCCTGGCGCTCGCCGCTGGCGGCATTTCACTGCCTTTTGGCATGCGTAACGCGGCAGCCGCGGTCGCTGACGCCCTGTCGCCGGAAATCAAAGACAAAGTTGTCTGGGGCGCCTGTTCGGTTAACTGCGGCAGCCGCTGCGCCCTGCGGCTGCACGTTCGCGACGAAGAGGTCTACTGGGTTGAAACGGACAATACCGGGTTGGATACCTATGGCGATCATCAGGTGCGTGCGTGCCTTCGCGGGCGCTCTATTCGCCGCAGGATCAACCATCCCGAACGCCTGAATTACCCGATGAAGCGCGTAGGCGCCCGAGGCGAAGGCAAGTTTGAACGCATCAGCTGGGACGAAGCGCTGGACATCGTCAGCGCCAGCCTGAAACAAACCGTCGAAAAACATGGCAACGAGGCGGTTTACATTAACTACTCTTCCGGCGTAGTCGGCGGGAACATTACCCGCTCGTCCCCTTACGCCTCATTGGTGGCTCGCCTGATGAACTGCTACGGCGGTTTTCTGAGCCATTACGGCACCTACAGCACCGCTCAAATCGCCTGCGCGATGCCGTATACCTACGGCAGCAATGACGGCAACAGCACGTCGGATATCGAAAACAGCAAACTGGTCGTTCTGTTCGGTAATAACCCTGCGGAAACCCGCATGAGCGGCGGCGGCATCACGTATTACCTTGAGCAAGCCCGCGAGCGCTCAAATGCCCGAATGATCGTTATCGACCCGCGCTACACCGACACGGCCGCAGGCCGTGAAGATGAATGGATCCCCATTCGTCCCGGCACCGACGCGGCGCTTGTGGCGGGTCTCGCCCACGTAATGATTAGCGAAAATCTGGTCGATCGGCCCTTCCTGGATAAGTACTGTGTCGGCTACGACGAGAAAACCCTGCCGGCCGATGCCCCCCGTAATGGCCACTATAAGGCTTATATTCTCGGTGAAGGCGACGACGGCATTGAGAAAACCCCGCGGTGGGCCTCCGCCATTACCGGCATTCCGGCCGACAGAATCATCAAACTGGCGCGTGAGATTGCCAGCGCCAAACCCGCGTACATTTCCCAGGGCTGGGGCCCTCAGCGCCAGGCTAACGGCGAGCTGACCTCACGCGCCATCGCTATGCTGCCGATCCTGACCGGTAACGTAGGGATTAACGGCGGTAACAGCGGCGCGCGTGAATCTACCTATACCATCACCATCGAACGTATGCCGGTGCTGGAAAACCCGGTAAAAACGCAGATCTCCTGCTTTAGCTGGACGAACGCCATCACCCGTGGCCCGGAAATGACCGCCAGGCGCGACGGCGTGCGGGGAAAAGAGAAGCTGGACGTCCCGATCAAGTTCATCTGGAACTACGCGGGCAATACCCTCATCAATCAGCATTCCGACATCAATAAGACCCACGCCATTCTGCAGGATGACAAGCAGTGCGAGATGATTGTGGTGATCGAGAACTTTATGACCTCTTCGGCAAAGTACGCCGACATTCTGCTGCCGGACCTGATGACCGTCGAGCAGGAGGACATCATTCCTAACGATTACGCGGGCAATATGGGCTACCTGATATTCATCCAGCCCGCGACCGCGCCTAAGTTTGAGCGCAAGCCTATCTACTGGATGATGAGTGAGGTTGCAAAACGGCTGGGCGCCGATGTGCATCAGGCTTTTACGGAAGGGCGAACCCAGCGCGAGTGGCTACAGTATCTGTACGCTAAAATGCTGGCCAAAGACCCGGCGCTTCCGGCCTATGAAGCCCTGCGTAAAATGGGCATTTATAAGCGTAAAGATCCGGCGGGCCATTTTGTGGCTTACAAAAAATTCCGTGAAGATCCTCAGGCTAACCCACTCAAAACGCCGTCCGGGAAAATTGAAATCTATTCCAGCAAACTGGCCGATATCGCCGCCACTTGGGAGCTCGAAAAAGACGAAACTATCAGTCCGCTGCCGGTGTATGCTTCGACGTTTGAAGGCTGGGACTCTCCGCAGCGCAGCGAGTTTCCGCTCCAGCTGTTTGGCTTCCACTACAAATCCAGAACACACTCAACCTACGGCAACATTGACGTGTTGCAGGCTGCCGCGCGCCAGGAGGTCTGGATTAACCCGCTCGACGCCAAACGGCGCGGCATCACCAACGGCGACAAGGTCAGCGTGTTTAACGGACGCGGAGAGATTCATATTGAAGCAAAAGTCACGCCGCGTATCATGCCTGGCGTGGCCGCAATGGGCCAGGGCGCCTGGCACGACGCCGATATGGGGGCCGATCGAATCGACCACGGGGCCTGCATCAATACGCTGACCACGCACCGCCCTTCGCCGCTGGCAAAGGGCAACCCGCAGCACACCAATCTCGTTGAGATTAAAAAGATCTAAGAAGGAATCAGTCATGACCTCTGAACAACAACGCCTGTCGGCGGTAGCCCTTAGCGGTCGGGTGCTCGGAGCCCTGTTTTATCATGCCCCTGACCATCCGGACAGTGCCTCGCTTCTCGGGATGCTCTCAGCCCCTGAGTGGGTAAAAGAATGGCCGGTACAGGCTCCCGAACTTGCGGAAATAGCCTCGATGATGGCCACAGGCCTGGCGGACAGCGACACGCCGGTAGGCGAAGAATATCAGCGCCTGTTTATTGGCCCGTACGCGCTGCCCGCGCCGCCCTGGGGTTCTGTCTATCTGGATAAAGAAAACGTGCTGTTTGGCGACTCGATGCTTGAGCTTCGCCAGTGGATGCGCGCGCAGGGCTTTGCCCCACAAACGGAGCAAAACGAGCCTGAAGATCATTTTGGGCTAATGCTGATGCTGGCGGCCTGGCTTGCCGAACAGGGGCAACAGCGGCAGCTCGATGAACTGCTTGCGTGGCACCTGCTTCCCTGGGCTACGCGTTATCTGAATTTACTAACCGAAAACGCCGCTAATGATTTCTATCGCGGACTTGCCGAGCTTACCCGCCTCACCCTTTCAGGCTGGCAACACGGCATGCTGACGCCCGTCGCCAGCAAAGAACTGTTCTTCTAAGAATCCTGGGCTCTCAGGAAGCCGGGTAGCGCCGGTTTTCTGAAAAAACGCCGGTTTATCCCCCCCACCAAATGTGACAACGTCACTTCATGTTAACATTTTTAAGACAAATCTTTACTTTTCTCTTCCAGCCCAGAACCCATAAGGTCTGGGCATTACTTTATCTGCTAAACCATTAGCCACTTAATTGTCGCCAAAACTGGAATCCTCCCCGCTGCGTTGCTATAGCTCCAGACACCCTGCCGACACATGGCATAACAACAGGCTGCCCCTCCGGCGGCGATAACGCGTGCACACAGGGAGACACACTGCAATGCAAAACGCATCCTTCGCAACACGGTTCCTGCTCGGACTGCTTGCGCTTATTTTAGTGCTCGGTCTACTGGTTTGGGGCATTGGCCTCGATACCCTTAAAGCCCGCCAGGTCGATTTACTCTACCTCGGGCAACAACACTTAATTCTGGTCTTCAGCTCTATGGCACTCGCCCTGCTGGTTGGTATACCCAGCGGGATTTTGCTGAGCAGACCTGCGGCTCGCCGCTGGGCTGAGTACGTGATGCAAATTTTCAACATCGGCAACACGCTGCCGCCGCTTGCGGTGCTGGCGCTGGCGATGGTGATCATCGGCATCGGCGACAAACCGGCCATTATAGCCCTGTTCCTCGCCTCGTTGCTTCCCATCGTACGTAATACCTATGCCGGACTTTGCAGCGTCCCCGCATCGCTTATTGAGGCCGCCAACGGTATTGGCATGACCAAAATGCAGCGGCTACGCCAGGTTGAAATCCCCAACGCCTGGCCGGTGATGCTTTCCGGCGTACGTATTGCCACCGCAATCAACGTCGGTACCGCGCCGCTGGCCTTTCTTATCGGCGCGAGCAGCTACGGCGAGCTTATCTTCCCGGGAATTTACCTGAACGACTTCCCAACGCTGATCCTCGGGGCCGTGGCGACGGCACTGTTCGCCCTGATCCTTGACCTGGCGCTCGCCAGCCTGGGCCGGGCGCTGAGCCCCCATACCGCTAAATAACAACAATAAGGAGCGTTTATGAGACTGCTTTCACGCGTGCTGACGGCGGCGTTTGCCGCGGCATCACTTATTGCCTCACAGGCCCAGGCCGCGCCGCTGATTCTCGCCACCAAAAGCTTTACCGAGCAGCATATTTTGTCGGCCATCACCACGCAGTATCTGGCAAAAAAAGGCTTTCAGGTTACGCCCCAGACCAACATCGCGACGGTGATTTCCCGTAATGCGATGATCAACAAACAGATTGATATGACATGGGAGTACACCGGAACCTCGCTGATTATCTTCAACCATATTAATAAGCGAATGACGCCGGAAGAGTCGTACAACACGGTCAAAAAGCTGGATGCAAAGCTGGGCCTCGTCTGGCTGAAACCGGCCGAGATGAACAATACCTACGCCTTCGCCATGAAGCGTGAGCGGGCAGAAAAAGAAGGCATCACCACGATGTCGCAGCTGGTAGAACGCATCGAACATATTCGCCAGACCGACCCGAAACATAACTGGATGCTGGGCCTGGATCTCGAATTCGCCGGACGCAGCGACGGCCTGAAGCCTCTGCAACAGGTTTACAACATGCCGCTGGACCGCCCGCAGATCCGCCAGATGGACCCCGGGCTGGTCTATAACGCCATCCGCGACGGTTTTGTCGATGCCGGGCTTATCTACACCACCGACGGGCGTATGAAGGGCTTTGACCTGAAAGCGCTGGTGGACGATAAGGGCTTCTTCCCAAGTTACGCTGTCACGCCCGTCGTGCGCAAAGACGTGCTGGACTCGCATCCGGGGCTTGAGGAGGCGCTGAACACCCTTTCGTCCGAGCTGAATAATGAGGTGATAACAACCCTGAATGCCAAAGTTGATATCGACCATGAAACCCCGCAGCAGGTCGCTCGTGAATTCCTGCAGCAGAAAGGCTTGCTCTAAGGAGGTATCGTGGAAACGTTACATTATATGATTGATAATGCTGGGTATATTGGCTCTCTTACCCTGCACCACCTTTGGTTAGTCCTGATTGCCGTCGGCCTGGCCATCATCATCGGCGTGCCGCTGGGCATTCTTATCGTGCGCCATAAATGGCTTGCTACGCCGATTCTGGGCTTTGCCACGATTTTGCTGACCATTCCGTCCGTGGCGCTGTTTGGCCTGATGATCCCCCTGTTTTCGCTGATCGGTCAGGGTATTGGCGTGGTGCCTGCCGTCACGGCGGTGTTCCTCTACTCCCTGTTGCCGATTGTGCGCAACACCCACACCGCGCTGGACAGCCTTCCACCGGGGCTGCGTGAAGCCGGACGCGGCATCGGCATGACATTCTGGCAACGCTTGCGCTGGGTGGAAATTCCCATGGCGCTGCCGGTGATTTTTGGCGGCATCCGCACCGCCGTAGTCATGAACATTGGCGTCATGGCGATTGCCGCCGTCATCGGCGCAGGCGGCCTGGGTCTGCTGCTGCTCAACGGCATCGGCGGGAGCGACATCCGCATGCTGATTGCCGGCGCGGTGATGATCTGCCTGTTAGCCATCGTGCTCGACTGGCTGCTGCATCGCCTGCAGCTGCATTTCACGAAGTGGTAACCACGCCGTGAAGCCGTATTCAAAGGAGAGTTAATAATGATAAAACTTGAAAACCTCACACGACAATTTGTACAGAAAAACGGTCAGACCTTTAACGCCGTCGACAACGTCAGCCTGAACGTGCCCGAAGGGGAAATGTGCGTGCTGCTCGGCCCCTCCGGCTGCGGCAAGACCACCACCCTGAAGATGATTAACCGCCTGATAAAACCGACCGGCGGCAATATTCTAATCAATGGCCAGAACACTAACGACCTGGATACCGTCACCCTGCGCCGTAATATCGGCTACGTTATCCAGCAAATCGGCCTGTTCCCGAACATGACGATCGAAGAAAACATTACCGTCGTGCCGCGCATGCTGGGCTGGGACAAAGCCCGCTGTAAAGAGCGCGCCAGCGAGCTAATGAGCATGGTGGCGCTCGACCCCAACCGTTTTCTTAACCGCTACCCGCGCGAAATGTCCGGCGGCCAGCAGCAGCGAATTGGCGTGATCCGCGCCCTGGCGGCCGATCCTCCGGTGCTGCTGATGGATGAACCGTTTGGCGCGGTTGACCCGATTAACCGCGAAACCATCCAGAACGAGTTTCTGGATATGCAGCGTCAGCTGAAAAAAACGGTGATGCTGGTCAGCCACGATATTGATGAGGCGCTGAAGCTGGGTGACCGTATTGCGGTATTCCGCCAGGGTAAAATCATCCAGTGCGCCAGCCCGGATGAACTGCTGGCAAAACCGGCCAATGAGTTTGTGGGATCGTTCGTCGGCCAGGACCGCACCCTTAAGCGCCTGCTTTTGGTGCAGGCAGGTGACGTTACCGACCAGCAGCCGACCATTACCGCACGTGAATCCACGCCGCTGGCAGAAGCCTTTGCCACCATGGATGATAACGACATGCGCTCAATTACGGTGGTTGACGGCGAGGGTAAACCGCTGGGCTTCGTTAAGCGTCGTGAAGCGCGTGGCGCAACCGGAACCTGCTCCGATCTGATTCACCCGTTCCGCGTAACCGGGCGAGCGGAAGAAAACCTGCGTATCGTGCTGTCGAAGCTCTACGAGCACAATATGGTCTGGATGCCGATCACCGATGAAGATGGCCGCTACAGCGGGGAAATTTCTCAGGATTATATTGCGGATTACCTCAGCTCAGGCCGAACGCGTCGGGCGCTGAATATTCAGCAGAGTTAATCAACTTAATGCGCTGCCAACGGGTGGCGCATTTTCCTTTTGAGCTTATTCGTTTTCTCCCCCACAATAGCGCCATTCCCCCGCTACTTTATGCGCTATGCACCGTTTACACGCCTTTCCTGACATCAGAGAAATGCTTCGCCGCCTGGTGATTGCGGTCTTCATTGGCCTGGCCTCCGCGCTGGTTGTCTGGCTGTTTCGTCAGGCTATGTATCTGCTTGAAAACGCCTTCCTTGGCGATAGCGGCGGCAGCCTTGTCGCGGCAGCGGCGGCGCTTGCCCCCTGGCGGCGCGTACTCACACCTGCGGCAGGCGGCCTGCTGGCCGGGCTTCTGCTTTGGGGCTGGCAGCGAGCAACCCGTCAGCGCCCTTCTGCGCCAACCGACTATATGGAAGCCATTGAAACCGGCGACGGCCGGCTGGACGTTCCTTCCAGCCTGGTTAAGTCCGCCGCTTCTCTGATCGTCGTGGCAAGCGGCAGCGCAATCGGCCGTGAAGGGGCGATGATCCTGCTGGCAACGGTGTTTGCCTCCGTGTTTGCCCAGCGCTTTACCCCGGGCAAAGAGTGGAAGCTATGGGTCGCGTGCGGAGCCGCAGCCGGAATGGCCAGCGCCTACCACGCGCCGCTGGCGGGAAGCCTGTTTATCGCGGAAATCTTATTTGGCTCGCTGATGCTTGCCTCGCTGGGGCCGGTGGTGATTGCCGCCGTCAGCGCCCTGCTGATGACCCACTTGCTGAACGGCGGACAGACGCCGCTTTACATCGTCACCCTGCTCGACCCGCCTTTGCCTTCCCACTACGGGCTGATGGCGCTGCTCGGGTTAACGGCGGGCGTCATTGGCCCGCTAATGCTGTGGCTACTGGCCAGGAGCAGTACGCTGTTTCGCGGACTTAAGCTGTCTCCTCCGTTACAGCTGGCGCTCGGCGGGCTGATTGTCGGCCTGCTTTCGCTGGTGACGCCAACCGCCTGGGGCAACGGGTACAGCGTGGTGCAGTCGTTTCTGACCAGCCCACCCGCGCTGCTGTTTGTGGCTGGCGTATTGCTGTGCAAACTGCTGGCGGTGATGGCAAGCAGCGGCTCCGGGGCACCGGGCGGCGTGTTTACGCCAACGCTGTTTATGGGTGCGGCGCTGGGAATGCTGTTTGGGCAGATTTGTGGGCTATGGGGAGGGGGCGAACCGCTGATTATCCTGCTGGGGCTGGCGGGAATGGCGTCTTTGCTGGCGGCAACAACGCATGCGCCGATTATGGCGACGCTGATGATCTGTGAAATGACCGGGGAGTTTACGCTGCTCCCCGGTTTACTGCTGACCTGCGTTATCGCCTCAACGCTGTCGCGCTGGCTACGCCCGCAGTCGGTCTACCGTCAGAGCGTTGCGCAACCGGGATAAATCGATATATGCGCCCAGCTCGCGCTGTTCTGCTCGGGGCAGATACGGCAGCTCACCGACCAGCGGCCCCGGTAATTTTTTACTGAGCACGTCGATAATTTCAGCGTAGTGCGCAAGGCCCGGGTTGATGCGGTTAGCTACCCAGCCGATAAACGGCAGGCCGTCACTGGCAATGGCCTGGGCGGTCAGTAAGGCGTGATTGATGCATCCTTCCTGTATCCCCACCACCAGCAGCACCGGTAACTGTTCCTGAACAACCCAGTCAGACAGCGGGCGCAGATCGTTCATCAGGCTACGCCAGCCGCCGGTGCCTTCCACCACGACGTGGTCCATTTGGTCGGAAAGCCTTTGCAGCCCGCTCGACAGCAGCGAATAGTTAATCGGCCCGTGATGGCTGATGCTGCTCTCTTCTTCGCTGAGTGCAATGGGGTTAATGGCTTCGTAAGGCAGTTTGATCGTCGAGACGCTTTGCAGTACCAACGCATCCCTGTTGCGCAGCCCCTCTGGCGTCTCTTTACTGCCCTTCGCGACCGGTTTATAGCCGACAACGCTTTTACCGCTGGCCGACAACGCCTGCAGCAAGGCTCGTGAAACCACCGTCTTCCCTACGGCAGTATCGGTACCTGTTATAAAGAAACGCTTAAGCATGACTGTCTCCCGAGGTAATGCTAGCAAGAAAAAAATAAAGAGAAAAATTAACCCGGGAAAGTCTAAAAGAATGGCGCTGTAGCCAGATTGAGATAGCGCAATATTTGGTGAATCAGGGCGTAAGATCAGCCCTGCAGTAGGCGAATTAGTAAAGAGCCGTTATACATTGCGTCTTTTACCAGCGCCGCTCCGGCCATGGTTCCGCGGTTATTAAACTGCGTCCCCTCCACAATGGTGTGGCTGCTATAGGCAGGTAACGCCTGCTGGCGTATACAGTCAGTGATAGCCGGGTGAAGGATAGAGGCTGCGCGGTTAAGCGGCGAACCGATAAGGATTTTTTGCGGATTAAACAGGTTGACCATAATAGCCAGAATGCGCCCCACGTTTTGCCCAACGCCGATAATAATGTCTTTCGCCAGCAGATCGCCGCTCAGCGCGGCATCGCACAGTGATTCCACGTTCAGCGGCTGACCGTGCAGCATCGAGCCCATAGACTGGCTCATACGCTGCTGCGCCAGCTCCAGCACGCTTTCCACGCTGGCGATAGTTTCCAGGCAGCCGTGGTTGCCGCAGTAACAGCGTTTCCCGTACGGGTCGACCTGCGTATGGCCAATTTCCACCAGACTGCTGCTGCCGGCGTGAAGCAGGCGGCCATCGGTGATAACCCCGGCCCCCACGTTATGATCAATCACTACCTGAATGACGTCTCTGGCTCCCTGAGAGGCGCCAAAAAGCCCTTCTGCCATGGTCCACGCGCTGATGTCGTGCTGGATAAATACCGGCACACCCGTGTGGTTTTCGAGCGCTTCGCCCAGCGGCATATCGCAGATATCGTAGAACGGCATGCGATGAATAATGCCGCGCACGGTATCAATAATTCCGGGTAGCGTAATGGCGATGGCGGTAAGGCGCTCAAGCTTTTGCTGATGGCGAATAAAGAATTGGTCGACCTGGAAAACAATACGTTCCAGCAGCGGTTGCGGGTCGGTAATCGGCAGTTCCACGACATCTTCTACCACCAGCTTGCTGCTAAGATCGCGCAAGCCAAGAGAGATTTCACCGCGGCTCAGGCGTATTGAAAGGTAATGCCAGGCTTCCGTCTCAAGCATCAGGCCCACCGCGGGGCGCCCCCGGCTGCCGGGATCCTGAATTTCCGTTTCCTGTACCAAATGCGCTTCAAGCATTTCCCGTACAATCTTGGTGATACTGGCCGGAGCCAGCTGCGCCAGGCGGGAAAGATCGATTCGCGACACCGGACCGTGGGTATCAATCAAGCGATAAACAACGCCAGCGTTGGTTTGCTTAATCTGATCGATATGGCCCGGTTGACTATCAGCAACCACGTGGTACTCCCTTTATTTTCGCGCTTCGAAATAAACTTTTAGGCTATGGTTAAACACTTCAAGTGGGGTCGTCAAATATTTACGTAGGGTTGTGATTTACCGCACATAATCCCGCCACATTCGCCCTATTTTAGCCCTGAAGACGCCTCGGTTAACAGCGCCGAGATACGCTTTGCCGCCGCCGATAATTCCCGGTGCTTCGGCCACACCAGCCACAGCTCAGACTCCGCTTCCTGCTCGTCAATCGGCAACCATACAACATCACTCAGGCGAATGCGGTGAAACGAAGCAGGGAGAATTGACACGCCAAGCCCGGCAGACACTAACCCAATGATAGTCATCGCCTCACCGACCTCCTGAGTGATGTACGGCACGATATGATGACGTCGGAGTAAGCCGATAATGTCGTCGTACAGCCCGGTACCAACGTGCGGATCAAAGAAAACAAACGGCTCCTGCGCAAGCTGCTTAAGCGATACCGAGCGGCTGCTGGCCAGCGGATGGTCGCGATGAACCATCGCCAGCAGCGGTTCACGCAAAATCAGCGTCCAGTTCAGGGTATCCGGCAGGCGCGTATTACGCATTAGCCCCAGCTCCAGTTCACCGTCGTTAAGAGGCGCAATCTGCTCGCGGGTATTCACCTCACGCATCTGGAGATGCACGTCAGGGTAACGCTTGCGAAAGCGGGACAGGCTGTCTGAAACTGCTTTAATAAACGGCGCGGAGGACGTAAAACCGATACGCAGCTCGCCGGTTTCCCCCTGATGCAGGCGTGCGGCCCGTGCGGCAGAGGCATCAACCTGACTAAGAATTTGCCGGGCATCGCTGAGAAACTGCTGCCCCGCCGCGGTCAGGTTAACGCTACGATTGGTGCGCGCCAGCAGTCGGGCGCCGATTTGCTCTTCAAGGATTTGAATTTGCTGGCTAAGCGGCGGCTGGGAGATCCGCAGCCGGGCGGCCGCCCGGCCAAAATGCAGCTCTTCGGCGACGGCGACAAAATAGCGAAGATGGCGCAGCTCAATATTCATATGTTTAAAGTATCATTTGAGATTATTAATATATTAGACAGAACATTTACACTTTTCTACTCTGTAAAGAATAAGTTAACGCCCGCGTAAGGATTTATCTTGAGTCGTACAACTACCGTCAGCACCGCCCCGACAGAGGATGCCGACGAAAGCCCTGCTTCCCACTCTGTCAGCTATATCAAACGAGGTACACCCCAGTTTATGCGCGTGACGCTGGCGCTGTTTTCCGCCGGCCTTGCCACCTTTGCCCTGCTTTATTGCGTCCAGCCTATTTTGCCGGTGTTATCGCGTGAATTTGGCGTCAGCCCGGCAAGCAGCAGTATTTCGCTCTCGGTGTCTACCGCCATGCTGGCCATCGGCCTGCTGTTTACCGGCCCGCTTTCGGACGCCATTGGCCGTAAACAGGTGATGGTGACCGCGCTGCTGTTGGCCTCATGCTGTACCCTGCTGTCGACGCTGATGACCAGCTGGCACGGCATTCTTATTATGCGCGCCCTTATCGGCCTCTCTTTAAGCGGCGTTGCGGCAGTCGGCATGACCTACCTCAGCGAGGAGATGCACCCCAGCGTGGTGGCCTTCTCGATGGGCTTATACATTAGCGGGAACTCCATCGGCGGTATGAGCGGCCGGCTTATTACCGGCGTACTGACCGACTTCTTTACCTGGCGCGTGGCGGTGGCGGCTATCGGCTGTTTTGCCCTCGCCTCGGCGCTGATGTTCTGGAAAATATTGCCCCAGTCCCGGCATTTCCGCGCCTCCAGCCTGCGGCCAAAAACGCTGTTTATTAACTTCCGCCTGCACTGGCGTGATGAAGGGCTGCCGCTGCTGTTTGCCGAGGGCTTCCTGCTGATGGGGGCGTTTGTCACGCTGTTTAACTACATTGGCTACCGGATGATGGAAGCGCCGTGGTTCCTCAGCCAGGCCATTGTGGGCCTGCTCTCCGTGGCCTACCTCACCGGCACCTGGAGCTCGCCAAAAGCAGGCGCAATGACCGCTAAATATGGCCGTGGGCCGGTGCTGATTGGCTTCACGGCCATTATGTTCCTTGGCCTGACGCTGACCGTTTTCTCCTCGCTTATCGTGATTTTTGCCGGGATGCTGCTATTTTCCGCAGGTTTTTTCGCCGCCCACTCGGTTGCCAGCAGCTGGATTGGCCCACGCGCACGCCGCGCAAAAGGCCAGGCCTCCTCGCTGTATCTGTTTAGCTATTACCTTGGCTCCAGTCTCGCAGGCACCCTCGGCGGCGTGTTCTGGCACCAGTTCGGCTGGAACGGCGTTGCGGCGTTTATCGGCTCGCTGCTGCTGGTCGCTCTGCTTGTCGCCTCGCGTTTACACCACAAAGCACACTAACCTGCTGCCGCTCTCGTGTTCAGGTAAGCTTAATGCTATTTTCTTTGGCGTTAACAACCTGTTCACGAGGCCATATGGAAAAGCAAAACTATAATCACCTGACCCGAACCTTCCAGCGTCTGTCCCGTTTTGATCACCTGTCTGCCATTGCAGGCTGGGATATGTCCACCATGATGCCGGCTAACGGCAGTCAGGCTCGCGGCGAGGCCCTCGCTGAACTTAGCGTGCTTAAGCACCAGATCCTGACCGACAAAAAAATCGCTACTCTGCTGCAGGCCGCCGCTCAGGAAGATCTTAATGACGTTGAGCGCGCTAACCTGCGCGAAATGACCCGCCATTATCAGGAAGCCGTGTTGCTGCCGGACGCGCTGGTTGAAGAAAAATCGCTGGTGGGCACCCGCTGTGAACACGGCTGGCGCACCCAGCGCCCGGCCAACGACTGGCAGGGTTTTTCCACGAACCTGAAAGAGGTCGTTCGCGTCAGCCGCGAGGAAGCCCGTCTGCGGGCGGAGGCAAAAGGCATTTCCCGCTACGACGCGCTGCTGGATATCTACGAGCCAGGTATGACCAGCGCCAAGCTCGACGTGCTGTTTGGCGACCTGCGTGACTGGCTACCGAACCTGCTGCAGAACGTGGTCGACAAGCAGGCCAAAGAGAAAACGCTTGTTCCACAAGGCCCCTTTGCTACGGAAACGCAACGCCAGCTGGGCCTTGATACCATGGCGCTACTGGGCTTCGACTTTAACGGTGGCCGTCTTGACGTCAGCGCACACCCGTTCTGTGGCGGCGTGCCTGAGGACGTGCGGATCACCACGCGCTATAACGAAGAAGAGCTGTTCAGCTCGTTGTTCGGCGTGATCCATGAAACCGGCCACGCTCGCTACGAACAGAACCTGCCGCGTGAATGGCTTGGCCAGCCCGTTTCCCTGGCCCGCTCTACCGCTATCCACGAATCGCAAAGCCTGTTCTTTGAAATGCAGCTTGGCCGCAGCGCACCTTTCCTGAAGCTATTGCTGCCGAAGGTGATTGAGCGTTTTGGCCCGCAGCCGGCGTTCGAATTAAACAACTTTATCAACGTTAACCAGCAGGTTGAGCGCGGCTTTATTCGCGTTGATGCTGATGAGGTGAGCTATCCGGCGCACGTTGTTCTGCGCTATGAGATTGAACGGGCGCTTATCGACGGCGATATCGAAGTCGACGACATCCCGTCGCTGTGGAATGAGAAAATGCAGTCCTGGCTTGGCCTGTCCACCGAGGGTAACTATCGCAACGGCTGTATGCAGGATATTCACTGGACCGACGGCGCGTTCGGCTACTTCCCGTCCTACACGCTCGGTGCCATGTATGCGGCACAGTTGTTTAGCGCCGCCTCTCGCGCCTTGCCAAACCTGGAGCAGGAGATTGCCGGTGGCGATTTCAGGGCGCTGTTTGACTGGTTAAAACAAAATATCTGGCAGCACGGCAGCCGTTTCACCACCTCACAGCTGATAACAAATGCGACGGGCGAAGATCTCAACCCATTGTATTTCCGCAAGCATTTAGAATCACGTTACCTGTAAACACCTCACGCCGGGTCGTCTGTACCCGGCGTTGTACATTACGTTACACGCCGATACCAATCACTCACTGAAGACTTAGTCTCCCCAGCCTATAGTTCATTTCAACGGCCCCGCAGTGGGGTTACATATAAACAAATTCGAGGATGTCGAAATGAAAAAAGTATTAGCTCTGGTTGTTGCCGCTGCTATGGGTCTGTCTTCTGCTGCTTTCGCTGCTGACACTACCGCTACCGCGCCAGCTGCTGCTCCAGCAACCACCGCTGCTGCACCTGCTGCTAAAGCACCAGCTGCAAAAGTAACTCACCATAAAAAACACAAAAAAGCTGCCGCTCAGAAAGCGCAGGCTGCTAAAAAGAAACACAAAAAAGCCGCTAAACCAGCGACAGAGCAGAAAGCTCAGGCTGCCAAAAAGCACCACAAAAAAGCAGTAAAACCAGCTGCACAGAAAGCTCAGGCTGCTAAAAAACACGTGAAAAAACATCACAAAGCCGCTGCTAAACCAGCTGCACAGCCAGCAGCATAAGCCAGACGGGGTAACCCGTTAGCTTAAAGCGTTTACCTTAAAACGTTTACAAAGACACCCGGCTTGCCGGGTGTTTTCTTAGGAATAAGGCACAGCCTTTAGCACGTACTTATTTCTGGAGTGCGGATAATGTTGCGACGCTACAGTTTCGAGTTAATCCTCGCCCTGCTGATCATCTGCGGTATTATTACGCTGAGCTTCTGGCTCTGATAGCGTAGTCTGCTGTTTTTACTCCCACTTTCGGTCCGTTCCGACTATAGTTACTTCATCTATAAAAACCATAATTATTAGCCCCTTCAGAGAAAGCTATGCGCAAAAGTGTTGTGTTGTTTTTAGGAGCTTTGATCCTTTTACCTCAACTCGGTCATGCGGATGATGACGATAGCCCGGCTAACGTTAAAACGCTGTTCTTCGGTAAAGATGACCGTATTCGCGTCACCAATCCTCAGGATGCCCCCTGGGATGCCATCGGCCAGCTGGAAACCGCCAGCGGCAATCTATGCACCGCCACACTCATTTCCCCGCATCTGGCTTTAACCGCCGGACATTGCCTGCTGCAGCCGCCGCGCGGTAAAGCGGATAAAGCGATTGCACTGCGCTTTATTTCCCACAAAGGGCAATGGCGCTATGAAATTCATGATATTGAAGGCCGGGTGGATAAATCACTGGGTCGCCGCCTTAAGCCGGACGGAGACGGCTGGATAGTACCGTCGAGCGCCGCACCCTATGACTTTGGCCTGATTATTATCCGCAATCCGCCTTCGGGGATCACGCCGCTGCCGCTGTTTACCGGCGACAAGGACGCCCTGACCGAAGCGTTAAAAACGCAGGATCGCAAAGTCACGCAATCCGGCTATCCGCTGGATCATCTGGACGACCTGTATACCCATAACAATTGCCTGATAACCGGCTGGGCACAAGCGTCCGTGCTGTCGCACCAGTGCGATACCCTGCCCGGCGACAGCGGTTCACCCTTGCTGTTGAATACCGCCGAGGGCTGGCAGCTGATTGCAGTGCAAAGCTCTGCACCGGCGGCGAAAGACCGCTACCGTGCGGATAACCGGGCTATTTCTGTCACCGGCTTCCGCGACCGGCTGGAAGCGCTGGCACAGTAAGCACTATGCCTGATGCCGCTGGCGCAGCAATAAGACTGCGTCCAGCGGCACCGGCTGGCTGAAGAAGTACCCCTGCAGCCGGTCACAACCCGCAAGGCATAGCAGCTTTAGCTGATAGTCGTTTTCCACCCCTTCCGCCGTTACCGCCATTCCCAGGGCGCTGGCAATCCGCACCGTGCCGCTGACCAGGGCCAGCGCTTGCTCATCGCTGTCCACCAGCCCGGCCAGCGATTTGTCTATTTTGATGGTGTCGAAATTAAAGCGGCGCAGATAGCCAATGCTCGAATAGCCGTTGCCGAAGTCGTCGAGCGCCACCGCCATCCCCTGAGATTTAAGATTACGGATGGCCGCCAGCGCACGTTCCGGGTTTTCCAGCACGTAGCTTTCGGTAACCTCAAGCTCCAGCCGCTGCGCCGAAAACTGCGTGTCCTGCAATACCCTGGCGACCTTATCTTCAAACTCAGGGTCACGGAACTGCGCCGGGGAAATATTCACCGACAACCGTAAATCCTCAAAGGGCTGTAAATCGCGGCACGCGCGGCGAAGTACAAACTGCCCCAGGGCGTAAATCAGACCGCTGGTTTCGGCCACGGTGATAAACGCATCCGGTAACAGCTCTCCCCCTGGACGACGTGGCCAACGTACCAACGCTTCAACGCCGGTCATCACCTGACTACGCGCATCAATAATAGGTTGATACCAGACCTCAAACTCATCCCGCGCCAGGCCTGCGCGAATATCATTTTCGATAATTAACCGACGCTCACGAACGTTGTTTAGCGCCGCATCATAATAAGTGGTGCGCCCTTTACCGGTAATTTTGGAATGGTACATGGCGATATCCGCACGGCGGAAAAGCTCAGAGCTGCTGCAATCGACCAGCGAACCGCAGGCAATGCCGATACTGGCGCTGATGTGGATAGTGTTTTCCCCCACGGGAATCGGCTGGCTCAGGAAATCCAGCACCGAGCCTGCAAAGGCAGAAGAGTGTTCCCCGGCGTGCTCGCCGCCGAGCATCATGGCAAACTCATCTCCGCCCATTCTGACCAGCATGCCGTTTTCCGGCACCCTGTCGCGCAGCTCGTGAGCAATGGTGACGATCAGCTTGTCACCAATGTCGTGCCCGTAAATATCGTTCACGTCCTTAAAGCCGTCGAGATCGATAAACACCACGCTTTTCTCATCGGTATCGCCGCGCTTGCTGATGGTTTCCAGCCGCTCGATCAATGCCCGGCGGTTAGGCAAATGGCTTAGCCAGTCGGTCAGCGCGATAGTTCTGGCCTGCTTTTCACCACGCGCCAGCTTGTACAACCCCAGGCTACTGATGGCGATAAACACCAGAATCAGCACCGCGGCAAGCACCGCAATGCGCATAATGTCGGCCGATGCCGCATGTGCCGCCTCCGCGCCCGGCAGCCTTGGCCGCCAGCTCAGGTAGCCCAGCGTCTCACCTGACGTACTGTCTAACGGTACGCTGGACGAAACCGACGGGCTGGACGTTAAGCGCAGGTTTTCAATCTGAAACGTGTTACCCAGCTCTTTAAGCATGCCGCTATTAATCTGTCGGCCAATCACCAGATAGCGGCGCGTGGCGTCGCGCACCTGAAGCCGCCCCAGCATCGGACGAATCAGGCCAATGCCGATAAACGACACGCCATATTCAGTTTGGGTGATACCGGCGAAAATCTTTTTATCGTCCCTCAGCGTTTGGGCATTCTGATGAACCAGAGCTTCAAATCCCTTACCCAGCAGGCTGATATCCCGCCCCGCCACTCGCTGGCCGCGAAAAGAGCCCCAGAGGATATTGAACCCTTCATCCAGCACGTAAACGCCGTCATAAAGGTTATTGATTTTGTAGCCCGCGCCCCAGGTGTTATACAGCCAGTTCACGTCCAGTACCGGGCGATAAACCTGATTCACGGCGTCATCCCACACGGCATTGTCAATGACCAGCGCCCACACGCGGTTGACCGAGGTCTGAATAGCCCCCTGCACCGACATCGCGCTTCGATGCTCATCTATCTCGTTGGTTTTACTACTGATAAGGTGAAGGGACAGGTACAGCAACGCGATAATAGAAACGATCAGCCCGATCCCTGCCATAAAGACCATGGCAAACAGGGTTCCGGCAACGGGCGTACTTTTCCAGCTAATGGGATTACGCAATTTCATCTCTCTTTTAAGTGAAATAACGTTGAGATAACCGGCTATTAATTAAGAGAAGGCTCTTTTACCGTAAAATAAGCGTAATACACCTGGAGGAAAGCGCTGCCCGAATAATTAGCGGGCAGCGTGATAGATCAGGCAATTTTGATAATAATCATCCCGACCAGCAGTAAACCGAGGCCTATCCAACCTTTGCGGTTGAGTCGCTGGCCGAAGAGGATCCAGCCCGCGGCGACGGTCGCGGCAATACCAAACCCGCCCCACAGCGCATAAGCGACGGACAGTTCGATACCCTTAACCGCCTGCGCCAGAGCGCTGAATGCCGCCAGAACCGCCAGCAGGGACAGCACGCCGTACAGCGGGCGACGGAAACCATCCGACTGTTTTAATAATATATTGGCGGCGATTTCCAGAACGATAGCCAGCAGCAGCCACAGAGCGTGAACCCACTCAAACGACGGCATGATGCTCCCCCTTCTCTGGCGTCACCGGGCGCGCTTTTTTCGCTCGCGTACCGGATTTAATCAGCGCAATACCGACAACCAGCGTGGTCAATCCAAGTATTTTTAATGGCGAAATGGATTCATCGAACAGCAGGACGCTGAAGAGGGTAATAAACAGAATGCCAATCCCTTCCCACATGGCATAGGCCACGCCGAGGGCAATCTTTTTCACCGAAAACGACAGTAAAATATAAGAAAGCGCGATCATCACCAGCATGAAAATATAACCTGCGTTATTTTCGCTGACGCTTGACCATTTCATAGATAAAGTGCCGGTAATTTCGGCAGCGATAGCCAGTCCCAGTAAAATCCAGTAAATCATGATTTCTCTCCTGACAGAGAAAATAGTGCTGCAAAAAGTCTGCAAGACACGTCAAGACGACGAGCAAGAGCAAATTAAAAAACCAAAAAAATTGTCAGAAGAAAGGGACTATAGCGCGTTGCGCCAGTGCTGCTCACCGGAGAGTGAAGATGTGGAGATAACGAAAACGAATTGATGATTTAAAGAAGTGCTGAACATATTGTCCATAATTTTTCCAACTTATCCGCGGTGTTGCTTCTCGTCAGTTGCGGATAGAAAATTGTCCTCGGTAGTTAAACACGCTAATTTTATAGCATAATTTGGTAAATCGGCGCCTGATATTTACACTCCTTTACGCTACACAGCAGCCTGACAGTAATGTATTAAACTGCTTTCAACGTTTAAAATAGCGTAATTAATGGATGAATGTTTTAACAGTGGTGTATTATTTTTCGACCCGCCGAACTGGAGAATCAGCAACGATGGCTAAATCGATTATTACTCTGAAAGCGTTAAAAGCCGTGATTATGCTGGGTATGTTGGTCATTATTCTGGTGGGCATTAAAGCCGCGGCAGATATCATTGTGCCTTTTATTCTTGCCCTGTTTATTGCCGTTATTCTTAACCCGCTGATTCACCGCCTTGAACGGGTGCGGGTGCCGCGCGTGCTGGCGATTATCCTGGTGGTGGTTGTCATTATTCTGAGTATGGTGCTGTTGCTTGCCTACCTCGGCACTTCGCTTAACGAGCTGGCGCGCACTCTGCCACAGTACCGCTCTTCGCTGGTCGTACCGTTAAAGACGATTGAGCCCTGGCTGCAGCGAGCAGGGATCTCGGTTTCTGTCGACGAATTAATAAAGTACGTTGATCCTAACGCGCTGATGACGCTGGTGACCGGCCTACTCACTCAGCTTTCTAACGCGATGACCTCCATCTTCCTGCTGCTGCTCACCGTGGTGTTTATGCTGATTGAAGTCCCGCAGCTGCCGCGCAAACTGCAGCAACTGATGTCCCGTCCGGAAGAAGGCATGGGAGCCATTCAGCGCGCGCTGGATAGCGTCAGCCATTATTTGGTCCTTAAAACGGCAATTAGCATCGTCACGGGGCTGGTGGTCTGGGGCATGCTCGCCGCACTCGACGTCCGGTTTGCCTTTATCTGGGGCCTGCTGGCCTTCGCGCTCAACTACATTCCAAACATTGGGTCCGTGCTGGCGGCGATTCCGCCTGTTGTACAGGTTCTGGTGTTCAACGGGTTATATGACGCGCTGATCGTCGTGGCGGGCTACCTGCTGATTAACCTGGTGTTCGGCAACATCCTCGAACCACGAATAATGGGCCGCGGGCTTGGGCTGTCGACGCTGGTGGTGTTTCTGTCGTTAATCTTCTGGGGTTGGCTGCTTGGCCCGGTAGGCATGCTGCTTTCTGTTCCGCTGACCATTGCGGTAAAAATTGCGCTTGAACAAACGGAGGGTGGCAAGAGTATTGCCGTGCTGTTGAGTGATATGAGTAAGTCTTGAAGGTTGAGCTCTTTACCCTGGTCCTCTCCCCACCGGGAAGAGAGGATCCAAACCACGATGGGATTCTGTTACTTTGCGGAGTTCCGTTCACCCATAGATCTGTTTTCCCTGCACGTTCCCGGCACGGTGAACGTGCCAGGGAGATTACGCCATCTCCCTGGCAACCCCGGCGCCCGGCAAGCTCATCGCCGCTGAAGCGGTAAACCCACCGGCTATCACCCAAACATTCGGGGTCGTTCGCGATTCGTTCCCGACGATCGCTCTCTTTCGCTGCTCCCGGCAGCTCAACCCCGCCTGAGTTGGGTCATCACCGGGGGCGATGAGAGC